>DASQVF010000285.1:0-2699 GCA_035640915.1 Propionibacteriaceae bacterium | reverse complement strand
TCACATCACCACCACCGAGCGCAGCACGTTGCCGCCGTGCATCTTCTCGAAGGCCGCGTCGATGTCGTCGATGCCGATCTCCTCGGTGACGAAGGCGTCCAGCGGCAGCCGACCCTGCAGGTAGAGGTCGATCAGCATCGGGAAGTCCCGGTCCGGCAGGCAGTCGCCGTACCAGCTCGACTTGAGCGATCCGCCCCGGCCGAACACGTCGAGCAGCGGCAGCTCGAGCTTCATCTCCGGGGTGGGCACGCCGACCAGCACCACGGTGCCCGCCAGGTCGCGGGCGTAAAAGGCCTGACGGTAGGTCTCCGGAATGCCGACCGCGTCGATCACCACGTCGGCGCCGAACCCGCCGGTGAGGTCCTGCACCGCCTGAACCGGGTCGGTCTCCTTGGAGTTCACGACGTCAGTAGCGCCGAGCTCGCGGGCGGTGGCCAGCTTGCGGTCGTCGATGTCGATGCCGATGATCCTGGCCGCACCGGCCAGCCGGGCGCCGGCGATCGCCGCCGCGCCCACCCCGCCGCAGCCGATCACGGCCACCGAGTCGCCCCGGCCCACGTTGCCGGTGTTGATCGCCGCACCCAGGCCGGCCATCACGCCGCAGCCGAGCAGCCCGGCGACCGCCGGCCGGGCGGCCGGGTCCACCTTGGTGCACTGACCGGCCGCGACCAGGGTCTTGTCGAGGAAGGCCCCGATGCCGAGGGCCGGCGACAGCTCCGTGCCGTCCTCGAGCGTCATCTTCTGCTCGGCGTTGAAGGTGGCGAAGCAGTACCACGGTCGACCCCGCTTGCAGGCCCGGCAGCTGCCGCAGCAGGCGCGCCAGTTCAAGATCACGTAGTCACCGGGAGCGAGGTCGCGTACGCCCTCCCCGACCGACTCCACGGTGCCCGCCGCCTCGTGCCCGAGCAGGTAGGGGTAGTCGTCGCCGATGCCACCCTGGACGTAGTGCAGGTCGGTGTGGCAGACCCCGCAGGCCTGGACCCGGACCACCGCCTCGCCCGGCCCGGGATCCGGCACGTTGATCGTCACCTTCTCGACCGGGGCGTTCTTGCTGCGGGCGATGATCCCTTGGACCTGCTGCGGCATGGCGCTCCTTCGCGGCTACTCCTCGGCCGGAAGCCTAGTGCCAGCCCGGAGCTACCCCCGGCGGCGGGCCAGCCGGGTTGCGGCTCGCCTTCTGGCGGGCGTAGAACGCGCGGGCCCGGTTGCGGTTGCCGCAGTCGGCGGCCACGCACCAGCGCCGGTTGCGCCGGGGCGAGGTGTCCAGGTAGACCCAGCCGCACGCCGCGTCCTCGCACTGGTGCAGCGCAGCCACCTCGGGGCTGGTGAGCAGGTCGACCACTGCGCGGGTGGCCCGGTCCCGCGGCGTGGTCAGGGCGAGCTCGGCTTCGGTCCAGTGCCAGTGGTCCTCGGTGTACGCCAGCCGCGACCGGTCCAGCACCTCGCGGTGCGCGGCCACCAGCTGGTCGACCGCAGCGGAGTTGCGTTCGACCAGGGCGGCGTATGCCGCCTCCCGCAGCGCCCGGAACGCCTCCAGCTCCTGCTCCGCCTGCCGAGGCGCGGAACGGGCCAGCCGATCCAGCGTCGTCCGCTCCTGCCCGGTGATGAGCGCGGCCTGCTCGGCCCAGGCCAGGACGTGCGGGTACGCCGTCAGGTCATCGGTCCGCTGTCCGGGATCCAGTCGCCACTCCACGGTGTTCAGCAGGTCGAGCGCCATGTGGCCACCGACGAACCCGAACGTCGGCGCCGGTGCTTGCGCACTCATAACGCCCATCATGCCACTTGCGCGTTAGCATGATCCATGCAAGTGTCTAATGCGTGAAGACGGCTAAGTCCGTTAGAGAGAGCACGGCGCCCGATCCGTCGGTGGACCTGTTGCGGCGGTCCCGGCCGTTTCGCTGGTACTGGGCCGGGCAGTCACTGTCGTTCCTGGGCAGCCAGGTCAGCGTGGTGGCCCTGCCGCTGGTCGCGGCGCTGTCCCTGGGCGCCGGACCGGCCGGAGTGAGCGCCGTCGCGACCGCCGCGATGCTGCCCAATCTGCTGTTCTCGTTGCTGGTCGGCAACTGGGTGGAGAGGCGGGACCACCGCCGGATCATGATCCCGGCCGACCTGGCCCGGGCGCTGCTGATCGCCGTCATCCCGGTCGCCTGGCTGGTCGGCGTGCTGAGCCTGCCGCTGCTCGTCTGCGTGGCCTTCCTGACCGGGGTGGCCGGGATCTTCTTCGACATATCCGGCTTCGCCTTCCTGCCATCCCTGGTGCCCGCCCGCGACCTGGCCGCCGCGAACCGGGCGGTGCAGGGCTCGAACACCACGACCGAGGTCGCCGGGCCCGGGCTGGCCGGTCTGCTGGTGCAGGCCGTCGGCCCGCCGCTGGCGATGGTCGTCGACGCGCTGTCCTACCTGGCCAGCGCGGTCGGGGTGCTGCTCGGCCGGCCACCGGCCGACCGGTCGGTGACGTCGTTGGCCGGCGTGGCCGAGAAGGAGGCCGGCGAGCGAACCGGCGTGGCATCCGGCCTGAAGGTGCTGTTCCGCAACCCGTACCTGCGGGCGCTGACGGTGCACGCCGCGGCGTACAACCTCGCCGAGCAGATCGTGTCCATCAACCTGGTGCTCTGGGCCGTGCAGGCACAAGGGGTATCCCCCGCCGGGTACGGGCTGGCCCTGTCGGCCGGCGGGGTCGGCGCACTGCTGGGCACGCT
>DASQVF010000284.1:0-3606 GCA_035640915.1 Propionibacteriaceae bacterium | reverse complement strand
GCCGGCTGGGACCACCTGATCAGCAACTCGGCGCCGTTCTTCGTGCTGGGGTTCCTGGTGCTGCTCGGTGGCATGGCTCGCTGGCTGCTGTCGTCGCTGATCAGCATCATCTCTTCCGGGCTGACGGCGTGGCTGCTGACGCCCGCCGACGGGGTCATCATCGGAGCCAGCGGGCTCATTTTCGGCTGGCTCACCTACCTGATGGCCCGTGGCCTGTGGTCCCGTAAGGCGGGCCAGGTGGTCATCGCCGTGCTGGTGCTGCTGGTCTACGGGGGGCTGATCTTCGGCGTGCTGCCCGGCCAGCCGGGGATCAGCTGGCAGGCCCACCTGGGCGGTGCGGTCGGCGGCGTGCTGGCCGCCTGGCTGCTGCACCGCCGGCAGCCCAACCGTCAGCTGGTGGGGTCGCGCTCGTCGTCGGGCTGGTAGTCCGGCTCGGCCGCCAGCTCCTGGTGCAGCCGCCGGACCTGGTCCTGAGCGGTCGCCAGCCGGACGGGGTCGTCCAGGTCCGCCTCGAGGAAGTACCGCTCGATCTCTACCGCGAGCCGTGACGCCGCCGGGAGTCCGAAGGTCCCCGCTGATCCCACGAGCTGATGGGCGATCTCGACCGCCTCCCGGCGCCCAGCCTCCTCCCAGCGACCCCTGGCCACCTGGGCCAGTGCCCGGCTCAGCCGGTCGGCCCTGGCCAGGTTCACTGATCGCGCGTGGTCGCCGATCGACTCCACCGCGGCCCGCAGCCGGTCCTCCGCGACGTCGTCGGGCCGGCCCTGCTCATCGGTCACCGCGCCCCTCCTGCCAGCCCAGAAGCGCAGCCATGTCCGCCGCCAGAGTCATCGGATCGAACGGCTTGCGGATGACTCCGGCCAGGCGCAGCGGCCGCCACTCCGCCAGGTCGTCCGACGGCATCTTCGCCGTCAGGAAGATGATCGGGATGTCGCGGGTGGTCGGGTCGGCCCGCAAGGCGTTCACCGTGGTAGGACCGTCGAGGCCCGGCATCATGACGTCCAGCAGGATCGCGTCAGGCCGCTCCGCACGAGCCCGCTGCTGCGCCTGACCACCTGACGCTGCGGTGCTGACGTGCCAGCCGCCGACCAGCTCCAAGGCGCTCTGCGCCACCTCCCGCAGCAGGGCGTCGTCGTCCACCAGGAGGATCCGTCGGCTCATGGCGAGGTCCGGTCCGGGGGGATCACCGCTCCGCGGCTCGCGTCGCCGTCGAGGCTGCTCACGCCTGACACCTTCCTGCTGAAGTGCACCGACCGGCCCCGACGCGACCATCGTAGACAAACCCCGATGGTAGCGTCGCCTCATGGAGGGGCTCTCCGGTCCCCAAGCGTTGGGGACTTGGCGATTCCGTCGGATGACTGTCGCGGCCGCCCTCCTCGTGCTCCTGTTCGCGCTCCTCCTGCTCAGCCCCGTACCAGGCCCGGTCAGGCTCGCTGTCACCGGCGTAGGCATGATCGGTGGAGCCCTCGTCATGGCGGCCGGGTTCCGGATGCGCGCGTCCCAGGCGGGCCAGGCCGGGCCGGACCCAGCGGCGCATCGGCGCCGACGGGCCTGGAACTTTGTCGCCGTCGCCGGGACCCTCGCGGCGGTCTCCAACGTGCTCTTCATCGGCTCGGCGGCAGCCGGTCCGCCGGTCAACCGGACCGCGAGTGACGCCGTCCTGGGTCTGGCCCTGCTCGCCGGCGCGGCGGGCATCGCGAGCTTCCCGCTCGCCCGGCGCCGGGCCACGGACCTGGCCCGGATGACGCTGGACGGGGTGGTTCTCGCCGGGTCCGCCCTGTTCACTCTCAGCGTTCTCGTCCTTCCCCACCTGCTGGACCAGGCCGACGTCAACCCCGCCTTCCGGTTCGCCGTCGCTGTCGCCCTCGCCGACGTGATCATCGGCAACGTCACTGCGCTGCTGTTCCTCCGCGCGGCACCGCAGGACCGGCGCCCGCTCGCGTTCGCCACGGTCGGGTTCTTCAGCTACGCGGTGTCGGACTTCGCATACGCCCTGGGATCAGTGCCCCCCGAGCAGTACACCTTCGGCACGGTCCACGACCTCGGCTGGATCGTGGGGTACGCCCTCTTCGCGCTGGCGGCGCACAGTCCGGGGAGCGAGGCGACGCCGCACGGCGAGCGACCCGTCGAGCGGACCCCGGTGATCGGCACCATCGTCATGTTCTGCCTGTTCCTCGGCGCCACGGTGTTCAGCCTCCTCAAGCCGGACCAGAACGACCCGTGGAGCCCCACCGCGATCGGCCTGGCCATCGTGGTGCTGCTCGCCCTGCTGGGCCGGCAGGTGCTGCTGGTCTGGGACAATGACCGGCTCCGCCGGGATCTCGAACGGCGGGTCGAGGAGCGGACCCGCGAGCTCAACCAGGCCACCCAACAGAGCCGACTGCTGGCCACTTCGGTGGGCGACGGTATCTACGGCGTTGACCCCGCCGGAATGGTGACGTTCGTGAACCCGGCGGCCCTCGAGGTCCTGGGTTATCGCGAGGAGGACCTCAAAGGTCGTGAGGCCCACGCGACCTTCCACGCCGGGCGCGAGGACGGGACGCCCTACCCGGTCGCTTCCTGCTATGTGACGGAGGCGATCACCAAGCTGAAGGTGACCAACGCCGAGGAGGACAGCTATGTGCGGCCGGACGGCCGCCAGGTGCCAGTCGAGGTCACCGCCACTCCCCTGATCGACGACGACCGGGCCATCGGGGCGGTTGTGGTCTTCCGCGACGTGACGCAGCGCCGGGAGGTCGACCGGATGAAGAGCGAGTTCGTCTCCATCGTCAGCCACGAGCTGCGGACACCGGTGACGGCGATCCGGGGTGCGCTCGGCCTGCTCGCCGGCGGAGCGGTCGGTGAGCTGAGCCCTTCGGCGCAGCGGATGATCGACATCGCACTCGCCAGCAGCGACCGGTTGGGCCGGCTGGTCGACGAGATCCTCGACATGGAGCGGATCGAGTCGGGAATGCTGCCGATGAAGCTGGACCTGCACGCCAGTCGGTCGCTGATCGAGTCGGCGGTCAGTCAGGTGCAGGTCCTCGCCCAGGATGCCGGCGTGCGCGTCAGCATCGGCGCCGCCGAAGGCCAGGTGTACGCCGACGCGGACCGGGTGGTGCAGACCCTGCTGAACCTGTTGGGCAACGCCATCAAGTTCTCCGAGCCCGGCGGCTACGTGTCGGTCCGGTCCAAGGCCAGGGGCGAGTTCGTGGAGTTCGCCATCCGCGACGGCGGCCGGGGGATCCCCGAGGACAAGCTGGACGAGGTGTTCTCCCGGTTCCACCAGATCGACTCCTCCGACGCCCGCGAGAAGGGCGGCTTCGGGCTCGGGCTGTCCATCAGCCGCAGCATCGTGGAGCTCCTGGGCGGCCGCATCTGGGCCCGGAACAACGCGGGTGCGGGAGCCACCTTCCGGTTCACCCTGCCGGCTCGTCGGCCGGCCAACGGACCGGCGTACGAAGCGGACGCAGCCGACAGTGTCCCGGCCACCACACCCGAGTCGAGAGAGAATCTCACCGAGCAGGCCGGAAGTAGGTTTTAAGCCTCCCGGTACGTTGGTCATCGCCGATGGATCACCCCGTCCCCTGACCCCACGGTGACCCCCAGGAGGCCGTGGTGGAGGAG
>DASQVF010000283.1:0-19309 GCA_035640915.1 Propionibacteriaceae bacterium | reverse complement strand
CGGGCGCAGCACCCGGCGGACCTCGCCCAGGGCCGCGGCGACGTCGGGGATGGTGCACAGGGTGAAGGTGGACACCACAGCGTCCACCGACCGGTCCGGCAACGGGAGCCGGGCACCGTCCAGTCCCACCCGCTCGACCGGTGGTGTGCCCGCCGCCATCCGTGGCCTAGCCAGCCGCCACGCCTGGTCGGACGGCTCCACCGCGAGCACCCGCTCGACGCCGGCCGGATAGTGGCGCAGGTTCAGCCCCGAGCCGAAGCCGATCTCCAGCACCTGGCCGCGAAGTCCGGCCAGGGTCAGCGCCCGACGGGCGCTGACCTCCGGCGTCCGCAGGGCCCAGTCCACCAGCCGCGGCAGCAGCCGATCACCCCACAGGCCCATGCCCCGAACTCCTCAGCCGTTCCGCGATCAGTCCCAGCCGGTCTGCGGCGTCGCGCAGTCCTCCCGGAAAACGTACTGGGACACCCGTTTGCGCTCGTGGCTGGACCAGTCGATCGCCGGCCGCCGCTGTTCGGCGGGCAGGTAACCCATCCGGTAGACCGCCATCAGCTCCAGGTCCTCGGGCACCTGCAGCAGGCGTTCGATCCGCGCCCACGCTCCGGGCACCTCCATCGGGAAGGAGATGAACTGGATGCCCATGCCGAGCTCGACCGTCGTCAGCCAGATGTTCTCCATCGCCGCGCCCATGCTGAACACGGAGTAGAACTGGGAGAGCTCGCCGGGCCGGTGTTCAGCGCGGTCGAGCATCACCCCGAGCAGCAGCGGCGAGCCGGCCACCAGCTTGCGGTTCTCCTCGCCCAGGGTCTGCGGCACCCGGAGGGTGTTCATCAGCCTCTGGCCGCGGGCGGTGAAGACCTGCCGGGTGAAGGGCCGCAGCGGAGCCGGCAGCTTGTCGAACAGCATCCCGTCGCGCCGGGTCTCCATCTCCTCAGCGCTGAACCGGAAGTAGCGCTTGTAGCGCTCGAAGAAGGTGCCGTTCGACATCGCCTCGGTCATGCTGGCACCGCTGATCGCCGCGATCTGCGCGATCGTGTCCCGCGCCTCGATGATCACGAACCGCCACGGCTGGCAGTTCAGCTGGGAGGGCGCGCGGCCGGCCACCTCCATCAGGAGCCGCTGGTGCTCGGGCGATACCGGGTCCGGCAGGAAGGGCCCGTTGGTGGTCTTGCGCCGGCGCACCACGTCGAGAAACTCCATCGTCACCTCCAGGATCGGCGCAGGGTCAGCAGGTAGAACGGCGCCGCGCTCAGCCCGATCCACGCGTGTCGCGGCGTCCGGGCGCTGGCCCGGGGCAGGGCGGCCAGCGGTATCAGGGCCGGCAGCAGGGTTCGGCCGCTGGGGTCCCCCCGCGCCACGAGGGCCAGCGCCGCCGCAGCCGTCAGGGCGGAGGTTGCGATGTACAGGGCATGGTGCAGCCAGCGGTAGCCGCGGGTGTCCAGCAGTCCGGCGGCCACCGACGCCCCGAGCGTGCAGTTTGCGGCGTAGCTGGTCGCGGCCGCTGTCACCAGGGTCCGGGTGAGGGCCGCCGACCGCAGTCGCCGGCGACTAGCCATCCGCGATCTCCCGCCGCAGCAGCAGTCGGAACGGGAACGAGCGCTGCACCCGCCAGCCCTGCGGCACCGCCGCGGCCAGCTCGGCGGGACGGTAGCTCCGTCGGATCGAGCGCAGCCCGTCGGTCCGCAGGAACGACCGGGAGCCGGCCAGCCGGCTCACCACCCCGTACGCGGCGTAGGCCACCTGCGAGCGCGTCAGGTCGTTGTGCAGCACCAGCCGGCCCGCGAGGGCCAGGCTGTCGTCCAGCATCCGGTGCAGCTCGGACTCCTCGAGGTGGTGCAGCAGGTGGTTGGAGACAACCACGTCGAAGCGCCCGTGCTCGGCGACCAGGTCGGTGCTGGAGCAGCACCGGAACTCCACATCGGGCCCAGACCCGCTCTCGAGTGCGTACGCGTACGCCCGCGGGTCGGGATCGACCCCGGTGACGCGGAGCCGCAGCCCGTCACGGGCGGCCCAACCAGCCAGCGCCCGGGCCACGTCACCGCCCCCGCAGCCGACGTCCAGCAGCGTCGTCTCCCGCTCGGCGTGCAGCAGCGGCCGGATGTCTCGCCGATAGTGCCGCCGCCAGCCGGAGACCAGGCGGTTGACCACCCGGAACTGGCCGTACGTCCGGCGCAGCGCGGCCAGATCGGCGGCCGGGTCGTCCATCAGCTCGCGGACCTCACGGTCCCGGCCGGCCAGGTCGATCACGCGGCGGCGCCAAGAGTGAGCAGGGCGGTCTCCACGGTCAGGCCCGGCCCGAAGGCCAGGGCGCAGACGCGTTCCGGGACGGTCGGCAGCGGCCCGGTCAGCAGCTCGCGGAGCACGAAGAGCACGGTGGCGCTGGACATGTTGCCGTAGCGGCGCAGAACGGCGCGGGACGGCGCGAGCTGGTCCTCGCCGAGCACCAGCGCCTCTTGCACCTTGTCCAGGATGCTGCGGCCGCCGGGGTGCACTGCCCAGCGCGGCACCGCGCCGAACGGGCGGCCGGCCAGCTCGGGGTCGGCGTCGAACACCGGGGCCACCACCTTTTCGATCCGCTCGCCGAGCAGCCGCGGCACATAGCCGCTCAGCACCATCTCGAAGCCCGTGTCGCCGATGGTCCACGTCATGTCCTCGCTCCCCGACCCGGTGAGCTCGGTGTGCAGGGCGTCCAGCCGCAGCGACGCCCGGCCGGACGGAGGTGGCGCGGCCGTCACCACCGCGGCCGCCGCGCCGTCGGCGAACAGCGAGGAGGCCAGGATGCGGTCGTGATCGGTGGGCGGTTGCAGGTGCAAGGTGCACAGCTCCGCGCAGGCGACCAGCACCACGGCATCCGGCCGGGTCGCGCAGAACGCGCGGGCCGCCCGCAGTGCGGGGAAGGCAGCGTGGCAGCCCATGAAGCCGAGGTGGAAGCGCTCCACACTCGGGTCGAGTCCCAGCCGCTCCACCAGCACCTGGTCGGGGCCGGGAGCGAAGAACCCCGTGCAGGAGACGGTGACGAGATGGGTGACGTCAGCCGGGTCGACCGCACCGGACAACAGCGCGTCGGTGGCGGCCGCGCTGAACAGTCCCGGCGCGTGCTCGCGGTAGAGGTCGTTGCGGACCCGGGTGCCGGGGGCCAGGACTGCGGCGTCGTCGGCGCCCAGGAACACACCGTCCACCTCGGGCCGATCGAGTCCCAGCTCATCGAGCACCGTGTACCGGGTGTCGATGTCGGAGGCGTCGAAGGCCGCCCGCAGCAACCGCGAGGTACGTCGGTCCAACCCCGGCTGGCCGGTCAGCAGGTCCCGGACGTAGCGCTGGAGCAGCACCGTGGCGGGGACGGCGGTGCCGATGGACAGCACGTGGGCAGGCATCAGAGCCGGGCTACTCCGGGGTTGGGCTTGGGGCAAGTCTTCTCTGGTCCGTACGCTGCCGGACGGGCCCTCGAACCTTTCTTCCGGGAGCGCGACCGGAACGGATGCAGTGCGCGTCCAGGTCCGGACCGCACTCCGGCCCGGTAGGGGCCGCTCAGCCGACCGTCTCCCGACCGTCCTCGACCACGAACGTACCGGCGTCGGCGAGGGGCGCGGGCTCCAGCACCAGCGAGACCACTCCGGCCGCCGTGAGCTCGGAGCTCTTGGTGAGGAACCCCGACGGCACGGTCCCCGGCTCGAAGAGCCGCTTGCCGTCGCCCAGCACGACCGGGAACACCAGCAGCCGGTAGACGTCCACCAGGCCGGCGTCGTGCAGGCTGCGGACCAGCTGCCAGCTGCCGTGCACCTGCAGCTCTCCGCCCGGCCGGTCCTTGAGCTCCCGCACCGGGTGCAGCACCGGGTCCGGCAGCACGGTGGTGTTGGTCCAGGTCGCCGTCTGCTCGGTCAGCGTGGTGGAGGCCACGTACTTCGGGAAGGTGTTGAGCACCGTGGCCACGCGGTCGTCGGTGTCGGTCACTTCCGACCAGTAGGGCTGCATCATCGAGTAGGTGCTGCGGCCCAGCAGGATCGCCTCCGCGTCGGCGAACCAGCCGTCCACGATCCGGCCGAAGTCGTCGTCGGCGTACGGGACCAGCCAGCCGCCTCGATCGAAGCCGTTGCTCCGGTCCTCGTCGGGACCGCCCGGCCCCTGCATCACCCCGTCGAGGGTCACGAACTCGTGCACGCAGAGCCGCATCGGCTCACGACCTCCGCAGCAGCGACCGCAGGACGAACTGCATGATTCCGCCGTTGCGGTAGTAGTCCGCCTCGCCGGGAGTGTCGATCCGCACCACCGCGTCGAACGACTTGGCCTGTCCTGAGCCTGTCGAAGGATCGTCGGCGGTGACCTGCACCGTCTGCGGTGTGGTGCCCTCGTTGAGCGCGGTGACGCCGGTGATGGCGAACGTCTCCTCGCCGGTCAGCCCCAGGGACTCGGCATTCTCGCCCTCCGGGAACTGCAGCGGTAGCACCCCCATCCCGATCAGGTTCGACCGGTGGATCCGCTCGTAGGACTCGGCGATGACCGCCTTGACCCCGAGCAGCGCGGTCCCCTTGGCCGCCCAGTCCCGCGACGACCCCGAGCCGTACTCCTTCCCGGCCAGCACGACCAGCGGGGTGCCGGCGGCGAGGTAGTGCTCCGACGCCTCGTACACCGTGGTCACCGGACCGTCGGGAACCGTGAAGTCGCGGGTCAGGCCGCCCTCCGTTCCCGGCGCGAGCTGGTTGCGGAGCCGGATGTTGGCGAACGTGCCCCGGATCATCACCTCGTGGTTGCCGCGGCGAGAGCCGTAGGAGTTGAAGTCCCTCCGCTCGACCCCGTGCTCGGACAGGTACTTCCCGGCCGGGGAGTCGGCCTTGATCGAGCCGGCCGGTGAGATGTGGTCGGTGGTGATCGAGTCACCGAGCTTGAGCAGCACCCGCGCGCCGTCGATGTCGGTGACGGGCTCCGGATCGGCCGGCATGCCTTCGAAGTACGGCGGCTTGCGGACGTAGGTCGATTCCGGATCCCAGGCGAAGGTCTGCCCCTCCGGCGTCGGCAGCGACCGCCACTGCTCGTCGCCGGCGAAGACGTCGGCGTAGGAGTCGGTGAACATCTCCGCCCCGATGGCGGAGGACACGACGTCGGAGATCTCCGCCTCGGTGGGCCAGACGTCACGCAGGTAGACCTCCTCGCCCCGCTCGTCGGTGCCGAGTGGGTCGTGCAGCAGGTCGATGTCCATCGTGCCGGCCAGCGCGTACGCCACCACCAGCGGCGGCGAGGCCAGGTAGTTCATCTTGACGTCGGGGTTGATCCGGCCCTCGAAGTTCCGGTTGCCCGACAGCACCGAGACCACGGCCAGATCGTGCTCCTGGACCGCGGCGCTGACCTCCGGGATCAGCGGGCCGGAGTTGCCGATGCACGTGGTGCAGCCGTAGCCGACGAGGTTGAAGCCGAGCTTGTCCAGGTACGGGGTCAAACCCGACCGGTCGTAGTAGTCACTGACCACCTTCGACCCCGGAGCGAGTGTGGTCTTCACCCAGGGCTTGCGGGACAGGCCCCGCTCCACCGCCTTCTTGGCCACCAGCGCTGCGCCGATCATCACGCTCGGGTTGGAGGTGTTGGTGCAGGAGGTGATGGCGGCGATGACCACCGCGCCGTGGTCCAGATCGAAGCTGCTGCCGTCGGCCAGCGTGACCGGCACCTTGTTGGTCGGACGGCTCCGACTGCCGTTGCCGTGCTCGCCGTACCCGTGCGGCGCCAGGGACGCGTTGTCGTTGCTGTGGCTGGGCGCGTCGGAGGCCGGGAACGACTCGGCGACCGACTCGTCGTAGCCGTTCAGCTTCGGTGCGTCGTCGACCCGACGGTCCGGGTCGGCCTGTCCGGGGGCGACCTGGTCGTCGGGGACGTAGTCCGCCAGCGCCTCCCGGAAGCCCTCCTTGGCGTGGGCCAGCACCACCCGGTCCTGCGGGCGCTTGGGCCCGGCGATGCTCGGCACCACGGTGGCCAGGTCCAGCTCGAGGTACTCGGAGTAGCGCGGCTCCCGGTCGTCGGCGTGCCAGAGCCCCTGCTCCTTCGCGTACGCCTCCACCAGCGCGATCTGGGCCTCACTGCGACCGGTCAGCCGCAGGTAGTCGGTGGTGAGGCCGTCGATCGGGAACACGGCGATGGTCGAGCCGTACTCGGGGCTCATGTTGCCGATGGTGGCCCGGTTGGCCAGCGGCACCTCGGAGACGCCGGGTCCGTAGAACTCGACGAACTTGCCGACCACCTTATGCTGGCGCAGCATCTCGGTGATGGTCAGCACCAGGTCGGTGGCCGTCGCGCCTTCGGGCAGCGCGCCGGAGAGCTTGAAGCCGACCACCCGCGGGATCAGCATCGACACCGGCTGGCCCAGCATGGCCGCCTCGGCCTCGATGCCGCCCACGCCCCAGCCCACCACGCCCAGCCCGTTGACCATCGTGGTGTGCGAGTCGGTGCCGACGCAGGTGTCCGGGTAGGCCTGACCGTTGCGGGTGAAGACCACCCGGGCGAGGTGCTCGATGTTGACCTGGTGCACGATCCCGGTGCCCGGCGGCACCACCTTGAAGTCGTCGAACGCGGTCTGTCCCCAGCGCAGGAACTGGTAGCGCTCGCGGTTGCGGCCGTACTCGATCTCGACGTTGCGGGTGAAGGCGTCGGCGGTGCCGAACACGTCGGCGATCACCGAGTGGTCGATGACCAGCTCGGCGGGGGCCAGCGGGTTGATCTTCGCCGGGTCGCCGCCCATGTCGGCCATCGCCTCGCGCATGGTGGCCAGGTCGACGACGCAGGGCACGCCGGTGAAGTCCTGCATGATCACCCGGGCCGGGGTGAACTGGATCTCCTTGCTGGGCTCGGCCTCCGCGTCCCAGCCGGCCAGCGCGCGGATGTCGTCCGCGGTGATGTTGGCGCCGTCCTCGGTCCGCAGCAGGTTCTCCAGCAGGATCTTCAGGCTGTAGGGCAGCGAGTCAGCTCCCTCGACCGCGTCCAGCCGGAAGATCTCGAACGCCTCCTCCCCGACCGTGAGGGTGGACCGGGCATCGAAGCTGTTCACGCTCATGGGACTCTCCGTCGGGTCGGGAAAAGTATCTTGACATCAAGATACCAGGCGGACGTGACGTTTCTCGCACCCTAGCGCCAGCACGCGGCGCCGCCTACGGCACGTTGCCACTGATCTGCTCGTGCGTTTCACCTCGCCGCCGGTTCACCGGCGTGGCACGGAAGGGCGGGTAGCAGGTTCAGGCGTGAGGATGGCCACGCACTCGACATGGTGGGTCATCGGGAAGAGGTCGTACCCGGTGATGGCGTCGGCCCGGTAGCCGAGGTCCGCGGCGACGGCCAGGTCGCGGGCCAGGGCGGCCGGGTCGCAGGCCACGTACGCGATCCCGCGGGGACGCCGGGAGACGACGGCCTGCATCACCGCCCGCCCGGCGCCGGTCCGCGGGGGGTCGAGCACCACCAGATCCACCCGGTGCGGCAGCGAGCGCAGCACCCGGTCCACCCGACCGGCGCGCACCTGCACCCGGTCGGCCACGTCGGCCAGGTTCTGCTCGGCCAGACCGGCGGCCGGCCGGTTGCCCTCCACCGCCCAGACCCGGCAGCCGGCATCGGCCAGGGCGCCGGCGAACAGACCGACTCCGGCGTACAGGTCGAGGGCCCGCTCCTCCGGCTCGGGCTGCAGCCCGTCGAGCACCGCCCGGACCAAGGTGTCCGCGGCTGCCGGGTGCACCTGCCAGAAACCGGCCGCCTCCACCGCCCAGCGGCGTCCGGCCGCGACCTCGGTGACGACGCCCTCGTCCCCGGTCAAGGCCCCCGGGGCGGCGATCCGGCAGCCGCCGGGCGGCAGCGGGACCACCCGGTGCGACCGGTGGGCCCGCAGCCCCACCCGCCCCACCTCGTCGGTGACGTAGCGCATCCGGGTCCGCCAGTGCAGGCCGTCGGTGGTCGCCGGGGTAGTGACCTCCGCCACCTCGCCGGTCCACTCGATGCCGGCCAGCCGCCGCAGCTGCTCGGCTACCACTGCCGTCTTCAACCCGCGCTGGGCCGGCAGCGCCGCGTGCTGGAAGTCGCAGCCGCCGCACAGCCCGGGTCGGGCGATCGGACACGGCGGCTCCACCCGGTCCGGGCTGGGCGTCAGGACTTCAACGGCGTCGGCCCGCCAGAACCGGTCGTGGCTGTCGTCGGTGACCCGCAGCATCACCCGCTCGCCCGGCAGGGCGTGCCGGACGAAGATCACCCGACCCTCGTGTCGGGCGACGCAGTGCCCACCGTGCGCCACCGGCCCCACGTCAACAGGACCGAGAATGCTCAACGCGCTGCACCGCTTCGAGCATCGGAGGAGCGCCCCGTTGCCGTCCGGAGGAACGATGAGCGAAGGGCGCTTTTTCCGTTCGCGAAGAGCGACGACGACGGCAGCATCCAGGGCGCGACGGGTGCGAGAAGCGCCGAAATCAATGTCACCCCCGCAGGGAGCGGCGGAAGTTGTCGCTGACCGCCTCCCGCTCCAGCCGCTCCTCGGCGCGACTGGACGAAGCCAGGTGGTAGGGCACCGAGGTCACCATCACCCCGGGGGTGAACAGCAGCCGGCCCTTGAGCCGCAGCGCGCTCTGGTTGTGCAGGATCTGCTCCCACCAGTGGCCGACCACGTACTCAGGGATGTAGACGGTGACGACGTCCCGCGGGCTCTCGCTGCGCAGGTTCCGGACGTAGTCGATGATCGGGTTGGTCACCTCCCGGTAGGGCGAGGCGACCACCTTGAGCGGGATGCCGAGATCGGAGTCCTCCCAGGTCTTGACCAACCGCGCTGTCTCCTCGGGATCCACGTCGACGGTCAGCGCCTCCAGGGTGCTCGGCCGCGAAGCCTTGGCGAAGGCGAGGGCGCGCAGGGTCGGCTTGTGCAGCCTGCTGACCAGGACGATCGCCCGGACCCGGCTGGGCAGGGTGCGGTCCTCGCCGTCGACCAGCGCGGTCTCCTCCGCCACGGACTGGTAGTGCCGCCGGATCAGCCGCATCAGGACGAACAGCCCCGCCATCGCCATGATCGCGATGTAGGCGCCCTGGGTGAACTTCGCCACCAGCACGATCACCAGCACGGTGCCGGTCATGGTCAGGCCGATGCCGTTGATGATCCGGGACCTGTGCATCCGGGCGCGCACCGCGGGATCGCTCTCGGTCCGCAGGTGTCGCGACCAGTGCCGCAGCATGCCCGCCTGGCTGACGGTGAAGGAGACGAAGACTCCGATCACGTACAGCTGGATCAGCGCCGTCACGTCGGCACGGAACGCGACGATCAGCACGATCGCCGCGACGGCGAGCACGATGATCCCGTTGCTGTAGGCCAGCCGGTCGCCACGGGTGTGCAGCTGCCGGGGCAGGAACCCGTCTCGGGCGAGGATGGATCCGAGGACCGGGAACCCGTTGAAGGCGGTGTTCGCGGCCAGGAAGAGGATCAGCGTCGTGGCGATGACCACGAAGTAGAACCCGGGCGGGAAGCTGTCGAACACGGCCCGGGCCAGCTGGCCGATGGCCGTCTCCTCCATGACGTCGACCCGCTCGCCGTTGAGGGTGTAGTGCGAGTGGCCGGCGTCGATCAGTTTCAGCTGGGTCAGGTTGGCCAGGGTGACGACGCCGATCAGCATGGTCACCGAGATGGTGCCCAGCAGCAGCAGGGTGGTGGCGGCGTTGCGGCTCTTCGGCTTGCGGAAGGCCGGCACTCCGTTGGAGATCGCCTCCACACCGGTCAGCGCCGCACACCCGGAGGAGAACGTCCGGGCCAGCAGGAAGACCATGGCCAGGCCGGCGAAGTTGGCGTAGTCGGGGTCGGGCTCGATGCCGTACTGGGCGCTGTGGGCCCGAACCTCCTCGCCCAGCACCAGGATCCGGAACAGGCCCCAGCCGATCATCAGCAGGATGCCGATCATGAAGCAGTAGGTCGGGATGGCGAAGAACGTGCCGGACTCGCGTACTCCGCGCAGGTTCAGCGCCATCAGGAGCAGCACCGCCACGGAGGCCACCCAGGCCTCGTGGCCGTCGATGAACGGCAACAACGACCTGGCGTTGTGCACGCCGGAGGAGATCGAGACCGCCACGGTCAGGACGTAGTCCACCAGCAGGGCACTGGCCACCGTCAGCCCGGCCTGCGGGCCGAGGTTCACCGTCGCGACCTCGTAGTCACCGCCGCCAGAGGGGTAGGCGTGGACGTTCTGCCGGTAGGAGGCGACCACCACCAGCATCACCACCGCGACCAGGATGGCGATCTTCCAGGAGAACGCGTACGCGGCCAGCCCGGCCAGGCTGAGGGTCAGCAGGATCTCGTCCGGCGCGTAGGCCACCGAGGACAGGGCGTCGGAGGCGAACACCGGCAGCGCGATCCGCTTCGGCAGCAGAGTCTCCCCGAGCTGCGTACTCCGCAGCTTCCGGCCCACCAGCATGCGTTTGCCGATGTCGGAGACGTTCACCACAGTCGAAAAGCGTAGTGCTCTGCGCCTCACACCGCGGATCCCGTGCGGAGCCGGACGTCACTAGACTTCCGAGTGTGCACATCGTGATCATGGGCTGCGGCCGGGTCGGGTCCACCCTGGCCCGCAGCCTGGAGAAGCGCGGGCACACCGTCGCGGTGATCGACATGGATGTCGAGGCCTTCCGCCGCCTGGGACCCGGTTTCGGCGGCAAGACCGTGCGGGGCGTCGGCTTCGACCGGGAGGTGCTCCAGGAGGCGGGCATCGAGCAGGCCGAGGGGTTCGCCGCGGTCTCCTCCGGTGACAACTCCAACATCCTCGCCGCCCGAGTGGTCCGGGAGACCTTCAGCGTGGAGAACGTGGTCGCGCGGATCTACGACCCGGGCCGCGCCGAGGTGTACGAGCGGCTGGGCATCCCCACCGTGGCCACGGTGCGCTGGGCCTCGGACCAGGTGCTGCGTCGGCTGCTGCCGGCCGGGTCGGAGCCGCAGTGGCGGGACCCGTCCGGGTCGGTCCGGCTGATGGAGGTGCACGTCGACCGGGCCTGGGTGGGCCGCACCGTCCAGCAGATCGAGAACGCCACCGGCGCTCGGGTTCCGTTCGTGTTCCGGATGGGCAGCGGGATGGTGCCGCGGTCGAACACGATCTTCCAGGACGGGGACCTGTTGTACGCGGCGGTGCTGGACCGCGAGCTGGCCAAGGTGGAGGCCGTCCTGGCCGAGCCGCCGCGACCTCAGTAGACGAACCGGAGGACTTCGATGCGGGTAGCCATCGCCGGGGCCGGCAACGTCGGCCGCTCGATCGCCGCCGAGCTGGTCGAGAACGGCCACCAGGTGCTGCTCATCGACCGGGACCCACGGGCGATCAAGGCCGAGGCGGTCGACCAGGCCGACTGGCTGCTGGCCGATGCTTGCGAGCTGTCCTCGCTGGAGGAGGCCGGGCTGGACAGCTGCGACGTCGCCATCGCGGCCACCGGCGACGACAAGGTCAACCTGGTGATGTCCCTGCTGGCCAAGACCGAGTTCGGTGTGCCGCGTACGGTGGCGCGGGTCAACCACCCGAGGAACGAGTGGATGTTCAACGAGGTGTGGGGCGTCGACGTAGCGGTGTCCACACCGCGGTTGATGTCGGCCCTGGTCGAGGAGGCGGTCACCGTCGGCGATCTGGTGCGGCTGCTGACCTTCCACGAGGGCGCGACCAACCTCGTAGAGATGACCCTGCCGGCCAACAGCCCGACCGTCGGCCACCGGATCGGCGAGCTGAACTGGCCCGGCGACGTGGTGCTGGTGGCGGTCATCCGCGACGGTCACGCGCGGGCGCCGGATCCCGACGGCTCCCTGGAAGCCGGCGACGAGCTGCTGTTCGTCACCGCCCAGGACTACGAGCAGGAGCTTGCCGAGATGCTGAGCCCGCGCCAGGGCTCGATCTCGGTGTCGCGGACCGCGACGCCGCGGGCCCAGCCGGTCTGACGCCGGGGCAGCCCCGGAGCTACCTCGCCCCTTCTCGGGCGGCGTCGCCGAGAACCGACTCCTCGATCCGGGTCTTGCCCCTAGACAGCATCAGGCCCATCACGGCCAGGGCGGCGATCAGCAGCGGCCAGCCGAGGACGACCTTGGCCACGCCGAGCAGGACCACCTGTCCGGCCAGGAAGAGCGGAAGCTGGACCGCGAAGCGCAGCAGGTACGGGACCGCCAGCACCACAGTGAGCCGGGAGGTCATCCTCACCAGGCCGCGGTCCTGCGCCCACCCCGTCGGGTCCCCGACCGCGGCGCCGATGACGAAGCCGACCAGCGGTCGGCGCACCGCGATGGTGAACAGCGACAGCAGCGCGAGCCCGCCGTTGTAGAGGATCCCGGGCAGGAACACGTCCTCGGCCCGTCCGGTGCGGACAGCGACCACGGCGGCGATCGCGGTCGGCAGCACCGCGGTGGCGACGTAGCGGAGCGACTGGCGCTGGACCAGCCGGACCACGGCCAGCACCACCGCCGTCGCCAGCGCCGCCCCGAGGGCGGGGTACAGCTGGTGAGCGAGGACCCAGGCCGCCGTGAACGCCACGAAGGGCAGCGCGGCCTCGAGCATCCCGCGCACGCCGCCCAGCGACTCCGAGAGCTTGTGCCGGACGAACTCCTCGGCGTAGCGGAAATCACCAGCCGGCCGGACACCGTCGTCCGTGGCCGAGGAGCCGGTCACGTGTCCTTCTCGCTGACGCTCGTCGGCCCCGTGCCCGTCGGTGCTGTGCCGAATGGTGAGCTCCCAGCCTCGCTCACGAGGCCGATGGCATCAGCTCGTAGCGAGGGTTGTAGAGCAGCCGGCGTCCGTCGTGACAGCTGATCCGGCCCCAGACCTTGATCACCCGGCCGGGGTCGATCCCGGGAATCTGGCGGCGACCCAGCCAGAGCAGCGTCACCGTGCCCGAACCGTCCCGAAGCTCGACCTCCAGGGCGGGATGGCCGCCATGAGGGTTGACGGTGACGGTGGAGATGGTGCCGGTGAGCTGGACCAGCTGACGGTCCTCACACGATCGGATGGGCACCGAGCCCTCCTCGCGAACCGTGCGCTGCAGGTCCTCCGACTCCAGCTCGGCGTTGGAGGAGGTGAACCGGCGAAGAGCTCGTTGTAGGACGTTTTCCTTGGTCGTCATGTGCATCTCACCTCGCCTTCCAGCATCTCACGCGAGGCAACTATTCCCGCCGCCGTCAGTCTGTCGCGTCGTCCTCGGCGCCGGCCGCGGTCGGCATGCTGAGCGGGAGCAGGTCGCCGGGAGCCATCGCCTCGTCGCCCCGGCGAACCACGACCTGGCGGAACGCCGACAGCACGTCGGTCACCACCGGCGACTCGAGGTCCTCCTCGACCGCCGCCTGGCCGTAGACGATGCCGCGGAGCAGCCAGCGCGGGCCTTCTGCCACCCACATCCGCGACGGTTGGTAGCCCTGCTCGCCATCCGGCGTGGTGACGGGGATGAACCGGTGCAGCTCGACCCCGAACGGACCTTCGCGCAGCGACGCCGTACCGCCGGCGGCGGTCGCGGCCGCCGAGATCTCCTCGCGCAGCTCGGCCCAGAGACCGCCGCTGCGCGGTGCCGCGTACGCCCCCAGCTCGAGCGCCGAGGAGAACGTCTGCGTGCGGCCGGGTGCACCGGACCCCGCCTCCACGGCGGTCTCCAGGATCAGCATCGCCGAGACGATCTGCTGGTTCTCTTCGGCCACCTGCAGCCGGAGCTCGGACCCGGGGACCCCGGTGACGATCAGGCTGCCGAGATCGATCTTCGGAGCCTGGTCGGTGCCGCTCAGGTCGTCGACCTCGGAGATGTCCCACGGGCCCTCGGTCCGCCAGTCGAGCACGTCCAGGGCCGCCAGATCCGACTCGCCGGCCGTCATCACCGCGTCGTCGGTCTCCCCGTCGGCCTCGGGCTCGTCCTCGGAGGTCGACTCGACGGTCTCCTCCGGCTCGGTCTCCTCGGCCTCGCTCCTGCGCTTGCGACGAAAGATCACGGGGCCCCACCCGGGATGGTCATCGATGCTCCTGACTGCTGCGGCGAAGTGCTCAGTATCCCGCCCGTCGAACCGTGCCCGCCACCGCCACGCACCGATGTCGGCAACTCGGCGACCGGGACGAAGCGCGCCGTGCTCACCGGCTGGACCACCAGCTGGGCGATCCGGTCCCCACGGCGAAACGCGACCGCCTGCTCGCGATCGGTGTTGATCAGGCATACCTTGATCTCGCCCCGGTAGCCGGCGTCCACGGTGCCGGGCCCGTTCACCAGCGTGACGCCGTGCCGGGCGGCCAGGCCGGAGCGCGGATGGACGAACGCGGCGTAACCGTCCGGCAGCGCGAGGGCGATCCCGGTACCGACGAGCCTCCGCTCCCCCGGCTCCAGCTGGAAGTCCTCGGTGCACCGCAGGTCGGCGCCGGCGTCACCGGGGTGGGCGTACGACGGGGGCTCGAGTCCGGTGTCGAGCTGGAGCAGAAGCACCTCGACCGCAGCTCCGGCAGGGCCTTGGCTCACCGGGACAGCCTAGGGCCCTCGGCTGGTGCTAGGGCGTGGGCTCTCGGGTCGAGGCATCAGGCCGTGGCGTGGCGGCGGTCAGAGCGGCCGCCAGCGCCTCCGGACGCCGAGTCGAGACCAGCCAGTACGGGACGGGGTCGTCGGGGTCGTCGAGCGTGATCTCGACGGCCGTGCTCACATACGGGCGAAGGACGAGGTGGGCCCGCGCGTCCGCCTCCACCCCGGCTCGGCGCCGGGTCTGCTCGGCGTCGAGCGGCTGGGCGCCGGCGATGTAGCGGTGCTCGATCAGGGCCCGGCCGACCCGGATCGTCACGTCATCGACGTCGATCCGCACGGCCGACCGGACGAACAGCCCAACCGCCACGGCGAGGCTGGCCGCGGTGGCGGCGACCCCCCAGGCCGGTCCGGCGTAGAAGCCGACAGCCAGCAGCACCGAAGAAGCGAAGCCGCCGGCCAGCAGCCACCACACCGCCGGCACGTACAGCCGCTCGCGGAACCGCATGCGCAGACCCTACGCGGATCAGCTGGGCTGCCCTGTCCAAGCCTGATGAACGACGAACGCCGCCCCGGCCGATTGGCACGGGACGGCGTCCGGCCGGACTGACTGCCCCCAACCAGCCCGGCACATCGGACTGACGATCCGGGAGGACGGCGGTCCTCACCGAGTCCGGTCAAGCATTGGCGGGGCGGGTACGAACTCTCGCTAGCCGCCCCACCGGAAGGTCACCACAGTTGCGCGGACGGCGCTAGCACTTTTGTGCTCTCCATCGACAGGTGGACGAACCAGTTTGGCTGGCGCTTCGCGCGCCGTGCCCGCCCTCGCTCGTCCAGGTCGAGGGCGCGCGATCCCACACTCGGTTCCTCAGCCGGCGCAGTCGAAGCAGTAGGCGTCACCGTTGGCCCGCTCCTCGGCGATCTGGCTGCGGTGCCGGACCAGGAAGCAGCCGGCACAGGTGAATTCGTCGGACTGCCGGGGCAGCACCCGGACGGTCAGCTCCTCATGGGACAGATCAGCGCCAGGCAGCTCGAAGGCCTCCGCGGCCTCCGCCTCGTCCTCGTCGACCTTGCCCGAGTTCTTGTCGTTGCGGCGGGTCTTCAGCTCTTCGATGCTGTCTTCGTTCAGCTCTTCATCGGTCTTACGAGGGGCGTCGTAATCGGTCGCCATTCTTTCCTTCCCAGACGGTGGCCCACGATCCTTTGGCAAGGATTTCGCTGCGCAGTCATACCACATCGGCCGCCGGACTACGCACCTGTGACGGTCGCGCCTCTATAACGCCGTCGGTTGAGCGAAATTCCCGGTCCGGCCCGGTAGTTTTCCGATGTCAGGACGGTGTCTGCACCAGGGCCGGCCGGCCGGGCTCGCGAAGGTTCGGACAGCACCCGGAAGAGCAGGCGAACCAGCCCACCGGGCCGTCTCCAGCGACCGGTCGGTCCGGGTTCTCACCGCGGGCCGCCGCGGCCCGTTCCAGCATCAGGTCGACCAGTCCGGCCACGAACGCGGGATGGACGCCGGCCGTCGCCGCGCGTTCGCACGGCAGTCCCAGCTCGGCCGCCGTGGCCAGCGCCTCGGTGTCCAGGTCGTAGATCACCTCCATGTGGTCGGAGATGAACCCGATCGGCACCAGCACCACCGCACCCGCCCCCTCGGCGTGCAGCGCCCGGAGGTGGTCGTTGACGTCCGGTTCCAGCCAGGGCTGGCCGGGCGGCCCGGACCGGGAGCAGTAGACGAGGTCGTGGCCGAACTCGCTCCCCCGCCGTGCCGCCACCTGCCGGGTCACCTCGGCCGCCACCGCCCGGTGCCAGTCGACGTACGCTCCGGTGCCGGTGCGCGGCTCTGGCCCGGCGGTCTCCGCCATGGTGGCGGGGATGGAGTGGGTGACGAACACCAGCCGCGCTCCCGAGCCGGCCTCGCCCAGCCGGTCCAGGGCAGCCAGCGTGGCGTCGACCGAGGCGGCGACGAAGCCGGGGTGGTCGGCGTAGTGCCGGATCCGGTCGATCTGCACCGACGTGTCGGCCGCCGCGTCGTACAGGTTCTCCCGGTACTGCCGGCAGGAGGAGTAGGACGGGTACGCGCTGGTCACCACCGCCAGCACCCGGCGGTGCCCCGCCGCCTCCATCCGGCGCACCTCGTCGGCCAGGAACGGCGCCGAGTTGCGGTTGCCCCAGAACAGCGGCACCGGCAGCCCGCGGTCCGACAATTCGTTCTCCAGAGCGGCCAGCAGCGTGCGACACTGCTCGTTGATCGGGCTCCGGCCGCCGAACAGGTGGTAGTGCTCGCCGACCTCGGCCAGCCGCTCCCGCGGAATGCCGCGGCCTCGGGTCACGTTCTCCAGGAACGGCAGCACCTCCTCCGGCCCCTCGGGGCCACCGAAGGAGACCAGCAGCACCGCGTCGTACGGGTCGAGCGGGCTGGTTGCCGCGCCGGGGGATGGATCGCTCACAGGCGAACCCTATGGAGAGGAGCAAGCACGTGGCGGCCGGGCTAGGGGCCTATCGGCAGATCTTGGGCGACCCGAGGGCGCGCGCCTTCAGTGCCGCGGGTCTGATCGCCCGGCTGCCGATCTCGATGACCGGGCTCGGCATCGTGCTGCTCATCTCGCTGACCAGCGGGTCCTTCGGCCGGGCCGGACTGGTGGCGGCCGTCGGCACCCTGGCCGGAGCGGTCGCCGCCCCGCTCTGGGGCCAGACGATCGACCGGCTGGGTCAGGCCCGCGTGCTCACCATCGCCGCCATCGTCAACAGCGCCGGCCTGGCCCTGCTGGTCATCAGCGTGCAGCTGGGCTGGCCCTTGGCGGTGACCCTGTTCGCCGCGCTCGGCGTCGGCGCCGGGTTCTCCTCGGCCGGCTCGGCGGTCCGGGCGCGCTGGAGCCACCGGCTGCGGGAGTCTCCGCTGCTGCAGACCGCCTTCGCCCTGGAGGCCGTCCTCGACGAGGTCGTCTTCATCGTCGGGCCGGTGCTCGTCACCTTCCTGGCCACCGCGATCCATCCCGCGCTCGGCGTATCGGTGTCGGCCGTCATCGGCTTGGTGGGGGCGCTGCTGCTCGCCGCCCAGCGGTCCACCCAGCCGCCGCCCGTGCCGCGCGACCGGACGCGGCGGCCGCAGCGGCTGCCGCTCGCCGTGCTGTTACCGATCAGCGTGGCCAGCCTGGCCCTGGGGGCCGTGTTCGGCGGCATGGAGGTGGTGGTCGTCGCGTTCGCCGAGGAGGCCGGAGTCCTCCCCTACGCCGGGCTGTTCATCACCGCCTGGTCCTTCGGCTCTCTGCTCGCCGGCGTGGCCACCGGGGCCATCGCCTGGCGCGCCGCCGCGGCCACCCGGTTCCGGATCGGGGCTGCCGCGCTCGCCGCCTCGCTGGTGCCGCTGCTGTTCCTGGGCAGTCCGCTGCCGGTCGGTGCCCTGTTGCTGCTGAGCGGGATGGCGATCGCCCCCACGCTGATCGCCACGGTCGCGGTGATCGAGTCCTCGGTGCCCACCGCGCGGCTGACCGAGGCGCTGAACTGGAACACCACCGGCATGGCCATCGGCCTGGCGGCCGGTGCCGCTGTCACCGGGCACCTGATCGACCTCAGCGGGTCCCGGGGCGGCTTCTTCGCCGTGGTCGGTGCTGGAGTGCTCCTGGTCGCCTCAGCGTTGACCGTGCGGGCCCGGGCCGTCGTCAGTCCGGAGCCGGAGTCGCGAGATAGCGCTCCAGTGCCGGCGCTGCCTCCTCCGGCCGAAAGCCCGCGGCGCTGATCTTGTCCAGCCGTAGCGTGCTGTGCATCGGTCGCGGGGCCAGGACCCTGCCTTCGGCGTAGACCGCGGTGCTGACCCGGTTCACGTCGCCCGGGTCGCGGCCGGACAACCGGAACACCTCGGCCGCGACGTCGGCCCAGGTCTGGGTCGGCCCGGCGTTGCTCACGTTGTAGGTCCCGAACGGCGCCTCCACCGCCAGCAGGTGCCGGATCGCGCGGGCCAGCTCGGTGGTGAAAGTGAGCCGCCCGTGCTGGTCGTCCACCACCCTCGGCGAGTCTCCGCGGGCGGCCAGCCCGGCCATGGTGCGGACGAAGTTGTGGCCCTCTCCGATCACCCAGCTAGTGCGCAGCAGATAGTGGCGCGGCCAGCTGGCGACGAGCGCGTCGCCCGCGGCCTTGGTCTGGCCGTAGACGCCGAGTGGGGAGAACGGCTCGTCCTCGTCGTGAGTCGGGTTCCGGCCGTCGAAGACGTAGTCGGAGGAGATGTGCACCAGGGTGCAGCGGTGCTCGCGGGCCGCCCGGACCAGCCCGGCGACCCCGGCGACGTTCACCGTCCAGGCCTCCCGCCGCCCCGGCGCGCTCTCCGCCGCGTCGACCCTGGTGTAGGCCGCGGCGTTGACCACGACGCCGTACGGCGACAGGTCGAACTCCGCGACTGCCTCCGGCCGGCTCAGATCCAGTCCGTGCCGGCCGATCCCCACCACCTCCGGCCAGGCGACCAGCAGCGATCGGCCCAGCTGACCGGAGGCGCCGACCACCAGCACCGGCTTCGGCCGCATCGGCACCACGGCGGCCAGCCGCGGATGGCCGAGGTCGGCCGCCGACCGGTCGGTCTGCTCCAGCGGGATCGGCCAGGCGATGGCCAGCGTCTCGTCGGCGAGGTTGACGAAGGTGGAGGAGTCCCTCGCCCCCGGGCCCCAGTGCTCGTCGACCAGGTAGGAGTAGACGGTTCCGTCGTCCAGGGTCTGGAAGGCGTTACCCACACCGCGGGGCACGAACACGGCGCTCTCCGGGCCGAGCTCGGCGGTGAAGGTTCGGCCGAAGTGGTCTCCGGGCCGCAGGTCGACCCAGGCGCCGAAGACCCGTCCGGTCGCCACCGAGACCAGCATGTCCCACGGCTCGGCGTGGATACCACGGGTGACCCCGC
>DASQVF010000282.1:0-5962 GCA_035640915.1 Propionibacteriaceae bacterium | reverse complement strand
GACGAGCTCGCGGGCCAGAGCCGCGTCGCCCGGATCGCGGAAGTCCAGGGCGATCGAGCGCTTGTTGCGGTTGACGCCCAGGTAGTAGGTGGCGATCCCGTCGCGGACCGGCGGCTGCCAGGTCCGGGTGTCGTCACCGTTTGGGCCCTCGACCTTGATGACCTCGGCGCCGAGGTCGGCCAGCAGCATGGTCGCGTACGGTCCGGCGAGGATGCGGGAGAGGTCGGCGACCAGGATCCCGGCCAGCGGCCCGCGCGGGCTGGACTCGGCCACGCCCCACCTCACTTAGTCCGCTAGCCGGACAAACGTCCGGACTATGTCGAAGTCTTGATCGCTGACACGGCAGGTGTCAAGACCAACATTGACAGTCGCCGAGCAGCGGGTCCAGAGTGTCGAGCACAGGGGATAGAACCGCTATGCGGACGCACGTCCGCTAGTTCTCGAGGAGGAGATATGGCGGAGAACGCGGGGCCGGCGATCGTGCTGCGGGGCGGCACGGTTCTCACCATGGACGCCGACCATCGGGTGTTGACCGAGGCCGACGTGGTGGTGGTCGGCGATCGGATCGCGGCGGTAGGGGCCGGTGTGGAGGCTCCGCCCGGAGCCCGGGAGATCGACGCTCGCGGCGGGATCGTCCTGCCCGGCATGATCGACACCCACCGCCACCTGTGGCAGACCGCAATGCGGGGCTACGGCGCGGACTGGACGCTCACCCAGTACTTCGTCTGGTACTACCTCGAGCACGGGCGCCGTTTCCGGCCCGAGGACATCTACGCGGGCAACCTGCTGGGCGCGATCGAGGCGATCGACGAGGGCGTCACCACCATCGTCGACTGGTCGCACGGGCTGCAGTCCGTCGACCACGCCGCCGCAGCGGTGGCGGCGCTCGAGGAGGTGCCGGCCCGGTTCGTGCTGGCGTACGGGAACATCCAGGCGGCTCCGTGGGAGTGGACGGCGCAGCCCGAGGTCCGCCGGTTCCTGGAGGATCGCAAGCGGGCCGCCGACGACCGGTTGCGGGTGCAGCTGGCGTTCGACGTGACCGGCGACCCGTCCTTCCCGGAGCGGGCCGCGTTCGAGGTGGCACGCGACCTCGAGCTGCCGGTGACCACGCACGCGGGGGTGTGGGGCGCCACCAACGACGCCGGCATCCAGCTGATGCACGAGAACGGCTTCGCCACGCCGGAGACGGTCTACGTGCACGCCGCCACGCTCAACGAGGACTCGTATCTGCGGATCGCGGCGAGCGGTGGGTCGATCTCGGTGTCCACCGAGTCCGAGCAGAGTGCGGGTCAGGGATATCCGCCCACCTGGCAGGTTCGGCGCTACGACATCCCGGTGTCGCTGTCGACGGACACCAGTGTGTGGTGGAGCGGCGACATGTTCTCGGCGATGCGGACCACGCTCGGGGCGGACCGGGCCCGGGAGCACCTGGAGGCGCACGTGGCCGGGGAGACGGTGACCTCGGCGCACCTTCGGGCCGAGCACGTGGTCAACTGGGCGACCCGCGGCGGCGCGGAGGCGCTGAAGCGGGACGATCTGGGCAGCCTGGAACCGGGTAAGAAGGCCGACGTGGTGCTCCTCAAGAACGACTCCTCGCCGGTGTCGTTCCCGCTGCTCAACCCGTACGGTCACGTGGCGTTCCAGGCCCAGCGTGGGGACGTGCACACGGTGATCATCGACGGCCGGGTGGTCAAGGACGAGCACCGGTTGGTCGGGGTGGACCTGGAGAAGGCCCGCAGCGCCGTGGCGGCGACCGTGGACCACCTGCGCGCCGACATGGGTGAGGATGTGTGGCAGGCCGGGATGCATCCGGAGCTGCCGGCCGACGACAAGGTGCTGGACAACCCGTACACCTACACCGACTATCGCTCCGCGGCGACCCGGGAGGCGCGGGAGTCGATCTTCGGCGAGGCGGCGTCGAGTTAGTGAGGCGTTAAGGCATGGCCGGACGCGGTAGCGGCCCCGACTTCGTCGAGGCCCTGGCCCGAGGGCTCGACGTCCTGGCCTGCTTCGACGACCACCGACCGGCGATGACCCTGAGTGAGATCGCCGTGGCGACCGGCCTGGCCCGACCGACGGCACGCCGGCTGCTGCTCACCTTGGCCGAGCTCGGCTACGTGCGGGTCAGCGACAACAGTTTCGCGCTGACCCCGAAGGTGCTGAGTCTCGGGATGGCCTACGTCTCGTCGCTCGGCCTGTGGGACCTCGCCCGGCCGCACCTCGAGGCACTCGTCGCGCGGACGGGGGAGTCGTCCTCGATGGCCCAGCTCGACGGCTCCGACATCGTCTACGTCGCCCGGGTCGCGGTGCCCAAGATCATCGCGCTCCGGGTGGACATCGGCACCCGGTTCCCGGCGGCCCGGACCTCGCAGGGCAAGGTGCTGCTGGCGGCGCTGGGCGAGGACGAGGTCGCGGCGGCCCTGGCCGAGCCCAGCCGGTCCGGTCTGCCGCCGGGGCCGGAGCGGTCGGTCGCGGACCTGCAGCGCGAGCTGATCCGGGTCCGCGCCCAGGGCTGGGCGCTGGCCGATGAGGAGCTGGCGCCTGGCGTTCGGTCGGTGGCCGCTCCGGTCCGGGACGGCACCGGGACGGTCCGCGCCGCCATGAACGTCACCGTCCACGCCGCCGAGACCTCCACCGAGAAGCTGCTCGCTGACTATCTGCCCCTGCTGCTGGAGACCGCCGGCCGGGTCGGCGGCGACTGGGCACTGTGGCAGTCCCGTCCGCACGTCCAGCCGGCCTGATCGGCCGGGACGCGGAGGCGTTGGCCGCCGGCCGAGCCTTCGACATTCCTGGCCCTGCGACATTCGGGGACATCGTGGGCTTCGCCGTCGACGCATCGACGTGAGAATGCTGTGGTGGATCACCGCCGGCCGGAAGACGCGCACCCGCTGATCCTCGTCGTCTCCGGAGATGGGGCGGTCCGACGCGGGCTCGTCGACGACATCGCCCACCGTTTCGGCGCGGACTACGCCGTCACGGCGGTGGCCACGTCGGATGCCGCGCTCCACCGTCTCGAATCCCGGCTCGCCGCCGGCCTCCGCACAGCACTGGTGATCGTCGACGAACAGCTGCCCGAGCAGGCCCGTTCCGACCTTCTGCGGCACGTCAGTCGGCAGCAGCCCCTGGCCAAGCGGATCCTGCTGATCGAGCGCGGTAACTGGTCCTCGGATCACCCGGTGATATCGGCGATGGCCCTCGGCCGGGTCGACTACCACCTGTTCAGGCCCTGGTTCCCGCTGGAGCGGATCCTGTATCCCAGTGTCAGCGAGTTCCTCGCCGGCTGGAACACCTCTCAGGACGCTCCGGAGGTCGCCGTCCGGGTGGTCGGCCGCCGGCCGGCGGCAAGGTCCCATGAGATCGGTGACCTGCTGAGCCGGGCCGGCGTTCCGTACTGGTTCTTCTCCCCGGATACCGATGACGGACGTCAGGCCCTCACGGAGGCTGGCCAGGACGGCACTCGGCTTCCGGTGATGCTCTTCTATTCCGGCGCGGTTCTGGTCGACCCGAGCAATGCCGACGTGGTCGAGGTGCTCGGGATGAACAGCAGGCTGCCAACCACGACCTGTGATGTCCTGGTCGTGGGCGCCGGACCGGCGGGCCTGGCCGCAGCCGTGTACGCGGCCTCCGAGGGACTGCACACCATCGTCGTGGAGCCGGAGATCCCCGGCGGCCAGGCGGGCACCAGCTCGCTGATCCGCAACTATCTCGGCTTCCGCCATGGCGTGAGCGGGGAGGAGCTGGCCGGCCGCGCGACGGAGCAGGCCTGGCTGTTCGGTGCCGACTTCGTCCTGTCCCAGCGGGTGACGAGCCTTCAGGCGGCGGGCACCGACCGGGTCGTGGGCACGAGCGACGGGAGTTCGGTGGCGGCTCGAGCCGTGGTGCTGGCAACCGGTGTGGCCTGGCGCCGGCTGAACGTACCCGCCCTCGAGGCCCTCGTCGGGGCGGGTGTCTTCTACGGCGCCGCCGGCGCCGAGGCCCGGGCCGTGCAGGGTCGCGACGTGGTGGTGGTCGGCGGCGGGAACTCAGCCGGTCAGGCCGCTGTTCATCTCGCCCGGTACGCCCGGTCGGTGACCATGCTGGTCAGGGGTTCCGGGCTGGCGGCCACCATGTCGAGCTATCTGGTCACCGAGATCACCAGCCATCCCGCGATCTCCGTACGGGTGCGGACCGAGATCCTCGACGGCGGCGGGTCGGGCGGCCTGGAGACTCTGACGGTGGTCGACCACACCACCGGTCGATCCGAGATCATCCCGGCAACCGCACTGTTCGTGCTCATCGGGGCCGAACCGCACACCGAGTGGCTGGCCGGAACAGTGGCGCGCGACGCCCAGGGCTACCTGCTGACCGGCCAGCATGCCGCCGCCGGCGACGCTCATCCGGCCTGGCCGCTGGAGCGGCCGCCGATGCTCCTCGAGACCAGCGTTCCCGGGGTGTTCGCCGCTGGGGACGTCCGGTACCGGTCGGTCAAGCGGGTGGCAGCCGCGGTCGGCGAAGGAGCCACCGCCGTCCGACTGATCCATTCCTACCTTGCCGGCGAGTACGCATGACCTGAGGCGTTCTTAGGCGGGCGTGAGCTCGACGAGGCCGAACGCCGGACTGCCTGAGCCCTCCCAGAGCTCGGTGTCGCAGTCATGGGTCAGAGGGCAACGGCGAGGAGGCCGCTGGTGTCCACCTCGATGCGTGATCCGAAGGCGAGGTTGACGCCATTCAGCTCGTCGCGCAGCCACTCGACATCCCGTTCGGACGCGAGGTGGAGTCGGAACTGCCGGGCCTGGAACGGAGCGAGGCGCAGATCCTTCAGCCGCCCCGACGCCGGGTCCAGGCGCGGAAGATAGAGCAACCGGAGATCATCGCGGTACCGCTCGTGGCCGCCGATCCCCTCGTAGTCGTTGATCAGGTCGCCGCAGCCGTACAAGATCAGCTTCCCGGAGTAGACCTCGATCGGCCGGGGGTGATGCGAGGAGTGTCCGTGCACGACATCGATCCCTCCGTCGATCAAGCGGTGGGCGAAGCGGACCTGGTCGGGGTCCACCCGGTAGCCCCAGTTGGTTCCCCAGTGCACCGACACCACGACGATGTCAGAAGGCTGCCGAACCTCGTCCGCCCGGCGGCAGAGCTCGTCGGCGGCCCGGTCGGTCAAGGAGGCGATGAGATGCACGCCGGCTCGGTCCTCGGCGGCGGCCCACTCCCTCGGGATGCCGCTGGAGGGCGTGCCGAAGGCGAGCACGATCACTCGGCCCTTCCCCCGCCGAAGCGGCACGACAGCGGGCGCCGCGGCCTCGGTTCGGGACCGTCCCGCCCCCGCTTCTCGCAGTCCCGCGGCCGCGAGCACGTCGAGCGTCTCTCTCAGGCCCTTGCGGCCGAAGTCGAGCACGTGGTTGTTGGCCAGCACGCAGACGTCGGGGCCGACGACCTGGACGGCGGCGATGTTGTCCGGATGCATCCGGTAGTGGACGCCCTTGCCGGGAGCGAAGTCCGCGCTGGTGGTGAGGCTGGTCTCCAGGTTGATCACCCGGGCATCGCAGTCCAGCTGAGTGAGGAGGTCGAGGGCGTCGCCCCACGGCCACGACCAGGGCACCGGTGAACCGAAGCTGCCGTTCACCTCGGCGGCCAGAGCGACGTAGGTTCGAGCGTCGCGGACGGCACGCTCGCGCAGCGTCGGGTCACCGGGATGCGGCAGGACCTGGTCGACAGCGCGGCCCAGCATCACGTCGCCGGCCAGCATCAGCGTGACGGCGCCGTCTTGGGGCTTCTCGGCCGCACCTTGGTCCATCGCTCTCGATCGTGCCAAAGGACGCACCGCCTCGGGTCTTCCGGCCGGCCCTCTTCCGGACCACACTCGGAAGGAGAGGCCGAGATCGGAGGAGCCGATGCGAGCAGCAGTTGGTGACCGCGTCCACTTCGAGGGCAACGTGGTCGGGAAGCACGAGCACTCGGCGGTCGTCGTCGAGGCGCGAGGCGA
>DASQVF010000281.1:0-6843 GCA_035640915.1 Propionibacteriaceae bacterium | reverse complement strand
GGTCGAGCAGGTGCCGGCGTTCCGCGGCTACGCCGGCCGCCAGGACCTGCGGATCCGGCCCGTGCGCTTGGGCAAGGGTGGCAACTGGGTCCGCAGCGGGATCAGCTGGGACGACCTCGACTTCGTCGCCCGGTCCTACGTCGCCGAGCACCGGGAGCTGTTGCTGCAACTCCGGGCGGCCGCCGGCTCCAGCGCCCGCTACACGCTGCCCCGCAGCGCCTGGCTGTCCCTGAGCACGGTGGGTAGCGGCTTCTGGGGCCTGCTCGACCAGGCGGCCGCCGCCGGGCTGGCACTGATCACCGCCGCGCCGCTGAGCGGTCCGCTGCGGAGCGGGAACCTCGCGCGGGTGCAGTTGGACGCCACGCGGACCGGCGACGGCGGCCTGCAGCTGCGGCCTCAGGTTGAGCTCGAGGACCGGCCCCTGCCCGCGGGCGCCCTGGGCGTGTTGGGCGAGCCCGCCCACGGCGTGTTCTGGCTGCAGCCCGGGCCGGACGGCGCCGAGGAGATCTGCCTCGCCCGGCTCGAGACGCTCCTCAGCCGCGAGCTGCGGCACCTGCTGGTGGAGGAGCGCGCGATCGGAATCCCCGCCGCCGACGAGCCGCGGTTCTGGAGCGAGTTCGCCCCGTCCCTGCGTTCGCACGTACCGGTCGTCTCGAGCGATGGTTCGGTCCGGATGCCGGAGGCGGTTCCGCCGAGCCTGTCGCTCACCGTGTCCTTCCAGCCCGACCACCGGATACGCCTGGACTGGGAGGTGCGGTACGTCGGGCCGGACGGTCCGCAGACCTTCCCCGTCGCGGAGCCACCGGCGGCGCGCAGCATCCGCAACCCGGTCGCCGAGCAGGACCTGGTGGCCGGGCTGGGCCTGCCCGCGGAGCTCCCGACCGAGCTGGCCGGCCGTGCCGCCCTGGAGTTCGTCGAGCACCAGGTGCCGGAGCTCACCGCCCGCGGTGTGGACGTCGTGCTGTCCGGTGCGGTCGTGGACTACCGGCAGACCACGGCCGCGCCGCAGATCCGCGTCACGGCGAGCCCGCGGGCCCGGGCCACCGACTGGTTCGACCTGCAGGTCGACGTGACTCTCGACGGTGAACAGGTGCCGTTCGACGAGCTGTTCGTCGCCCTGGCCCGGGGCGAGGAGTACCTGGTCCTGGAGACCGGGGTGTACTTCGACCTGGACCGGCCCGAGTTCACCGCTCTGCGCGAGCTGATCACCGAGTCGCAGGCCCTGGTGGACCGACCGCAGCCCGAGCTGGCGATCAACCGCTTCCAGACCAGTCTCTGGGAGGACCTGGCCGCACTCGGCGCGGAGATCGACCAGTCGGTGCAGTGGAACGCCGCCGTCCGAAGCCTGGCCACCACCACCGCGATGGAGCCGGTCGAGGCACCGGCCGGACTGCGAGCCCGGCTGCGGCCCTACCAGCTCGACGGCCTGCGCTGGCTCAACTTCCTCTGGACCGCCCGGCTGGGCGGGATCCTGGCCGACGACATGGGCCTGGGCAAGACGCTGCAGACCTTGGCGCTGGTGGCCCGGGCCCGGGAGATGGAGCCGGACGGTCCGCCGTTCCTCGTCGTCGCTCCGACCAGCGTGGTGTCCAACTGGTCCGCGGAGGCCGCCCGGTTCGCGCCGGGGCTGCGCACCGTCCCGCTGACCGAGTCCACGAGCAAGCGTGGGGAGCGGGTGGGGGAGGTGGTCGCCGGAGCCGACCTGGTGATCACCTCCTACGCCCTGCTCCGGATCGAGTGCGACGCGCTGGCCGAGCTCAGCTGGTCCGGCCTGGTCCTCGACGAGGCCCAGTTCGTCAAGAACCACCGGGCCAAGACCCACGCGTGCGCCCGGCGGATCGGTGCACCGTTCAAGCTGGCCATCACCGGGACCCCGCTCGAGAACAGCCTGATGGACCTGTGGGCGCTGCTGTCGATCACCGCGCCCGGCCTGTTCCCCTCCGCCGACCGGTTCGCCGAGTACTACCGCAGGCCCATCGAGCGGCACCGGGACGCGGCGCGGCTGCACCAGCTGCGGCGGCGGATCCGGCCGGTCCTGCTCCGCCGCACCAAGGACGCCGTCGCCGCCGAGCTGCCTCCCAAGCAGGAGCAGGTGGTGGAGGTGGAGCTCCACCCACGGCACCAGCGGCTCTACCAGACCTACCTGCAGCGGGAGCGGCAGAAGGTGCTGGGACTGATCGAGGACCTGGACCGCAACCGGTTCACCGTGCTGCGCTCACTGACCTTGCTGCGCCGGCTGAGCCTGGACGCGGCCCTGCTGGACGAGGCCAACGCCGGCGTACCGGCCGCCAAGGTCGAGGTGCTGCTCGAGGACCTGACCGAGATCGTCCGGGAGGGCCACCAGGCCCTCGTGTTCAGCCAGTTCACCACCTTCCTCGGCCGCATCCGGAGCCGGCTGGAGGAGGCCGGGGTGACGTACGCGTACCTGGACGGACGGACCCGGAACCGGGAGAGGGTCGTCTCGCGCTTCCGCGCCGGCGAGGCCTCGGTGTTCTTGATCAGCCTCAAGGCCGGTGGCTTCGGCCTGAACCTGAGCGAGGCCGGCTACTGCTTCGTGCTCGACCCTTGGTGGAATCCGGCGACCGAGGCTCAGGCCGTCGACCGGGCGCACCGCATCGGCCAGACGAAGTCGGTCATGGTCTATCGGCTCGTCGCCAAGGGCACCATCGAGGAGAAGGTGATGACGCTCAAGGCGGCCAAGCAGGAGCTCTTCGGGTCGATATTCGACGACGAAGCTCTGTCCGCCGCGGCCCTGACGGCCGACGAGATTCGGCACCTCGTGGCCGGCTGATCTCGGGGTTGTCCGCTCAACTATGTCCGTTTTTTGACATGACCAGAAGCGGACAAACGGGGGGTTGGGCCTCGACACGTCCTCAGGCCGAGGCTAACTTCGTGGTCTGTCAGGAGTTGGTCTCACAACGTCTGACGGGCATCGCCCTTCGACAGCGTTCACTTGAACGTTCCTCTATGGGGGAGGGAACGTCGGGGTGTGGTCGGATGGGTACCGCTCACGTTGTCGGTGAGGTCGGCAGAGATGCGCCTCGCCGCCAGCGTCTGGGGTACCCGTCGAATGGCCCACGGCCGCTCGCGCTCGGGGAATTGTGCTCGCGCCTCTCACCTCTGGTGGGAGGCGCGAGTATCTCCGGCCCTCTCTTGTCGCATCGAGACCCGACGCGAGAAGAAGGAGCGATCATGACCGCGACCGAAACCAGTCCGACCGACAGTCGTCCCGAAGGCGCGACCGAGGCATTCGCCGACAAGATCTTCACCGCGCTGCTCGGCACCATGGAGACGTTCAGCCTGTATCTCGGTGAACGGCTGGGCTGGCTGGCGGCCCTCGCCGCCGCCCCGACAACGCCTGCCGAGCTGGCCGAACGCACCGGGACCGTGCCCCGCTACGCCGTCGAGTGGCTCGAGATGCAGGCGGTGTACGGCAACGTCGTGGTGACCGACGACACCCCGGACGACCGTGCTGACCGGCGCTACGCCCTGGCCGCACCGGCGGCCGAGGTGCTGACCGACGAGCACAGCCTGAACTATCTCGGCGCGCTGCCGCGGATGTTCGCCGCGGTCGGCATGCACCTGGAGGACCTGCTTACCGCCTACCGGTCCGGCGGGGGAGTGGGCTGGGCCCAGCTCGGTGCGGACGCCCGGGAGTCGCAGGCGGCCACCAACCGGCCCTGGTTCGAGGCGCAGCTCGGCCCGGCCCTGTCGGGGCTGCCGGACGTGCACGCCGTGTTGTCCGCGCCCGGCTGCCGGATCGCCGACCTGGGCTGCGGGGAGGGCTGGTCCAGCCTTGCGCTCGCCCGCGCCTATCCGGAGGCGACCGTGATCGGCATCGACGTCGACGAGCCTTCCCTGACCGCCGCCCGCGCCCACGCCGAGGAGGCCGGCCTGACCGATCGGGTCAGCTTCACCGACCCGGCCAGAAGCGGCCTGGACCAGCCGGACTCGTTCGACGCCGCCTTCGTCTTCGAGGCGCTGCACGACATGCCCCAGCCGGTCGAGGTACTGGCCGCGATTCGTCGGGCGGTCCGGCCGGAGGGCCTGGTCGTGATCATGGACGAGGCCGTCGCCGACCAGTTCACCGCACCGGGCGACGTCGTCGAGCGGGCGATGTACGGGTACAGCACCCTCATCTGCCTGCCGGACAGCCTGTCCAGCTCACCCTCGGTGGGCACCGGGACGGTGATGCGTCGCTCACAGCTCACCGCGTACGCCACCTCGGCGGGGTTCGCGGGCGTGGACGTGCTGCCGATCGAGGATTTCGCCTTCTTCCGGTTCTACCGGCTGACCTGATTCCGGCTGGCAATCCTGAGCGAATCTTGAGCGACGCTTAGCCGGAGGCCGACGACTGCCCGAGCCGGTCCCCCCATGCTGGAGTGCCTGACCTGCCTCGGCAGGTCGGCGCCCGGTACCGGAACTCTCCGAGGGGCAGGTGGCACTGAGGTGGTCATCGCGTGGGGGTCGGGACTGCCCTCCCGGCTCGACGGAGTCCAGGGCGCTGCGGGGAATGTCTGAGGGCGAACCGGCCAGTCGCAGACCGCGGATCGCGCGACGTGACGTGCACCGGGTCGGCACAGGGGACGGCCAGGTGAGGCCGGACGAGGCCGACGCGGGGAGCGGCCTTGTCGGGGCAGCACCCGTCCAGGACGGGTCACGGGAGAGATCGGCCTCGGCGCCCGATGAGGTACCGGGGCCGGTCACCCCCTCCTGGACGGAACCGAGCACGCCGGGTCGAGAGCACGACGCGATCATGGCCCGGTTCGTCCGGGACTACCTCGGCCTCCTCGACCAGCGCGTCGCCACCATCACTGCCCAGCTGGAGTCGGGCAACGACCTGACCGCGCACACCGGCCTGCTCAGCCTGGAGTCGACGAGCTCGATGGCGGGCGCCGGGGAGCTGGCCGGTATCGCGGGCCTGCTGCGGGGCGCGGTCGAGCGCAAGCAGAAAAACGCCATACCGGCCCTGGTGCAGGCGATGACCACGGAGGCCGGCAAGGTCCACCAGCGGCTGGGCCGGGCCGACTGACCGCTCGACCCGTGCTCAGCGCCGCTGCGGCTCGGCCAGCCGGTAGCCGACCCCGCGTACGGTCTCGATGTAGCGTGGCGACCCGACCGCGTCGTTGAGCTTGCGGCGCAGGTTGGCCATGTGCACCTCCACCGCCCGCCGGTCGGAGTCGCTGACGTAGTCGCTGGTTGAGCCGTACTCGCTGCGCAGCTCGAGCGCCAGCGCGTCCTTGGAGACGACCCGGCGGGCGCTGGACATGATCTTGTGCAGCAGGTCGAACTCGCTGCGGGTGAGCTCCACCGGGGCTCCGTCCAGGTCGCACAGCCACATCTCGGCGTTGATCCGCAGCCCGTTGTGGCTCAGCCAGCCCCCCTCGTCGTCCTCCGCCGGCGTCTCCGGGTCGTTCGGCGAGACCTGGCCCAGCGGCGACCGTGACGATCGGGACCCGGGTCCGCCGCCCGTCGAGACCTCGGCGGTGGCCAGCGGCTGGCCGATGTGGTAGCGCCGCAGCATGGCCTCGATCCGGGCCCGGAGCTCCCGCCTTCGGAACGGCTTGGCGAGGTAGTCGTCCGCTCCCGCATCCAGCCCCATCAGGGTGTCGATCTCCTCGCCCCGGGCCGACAACATGATGATGTAGGTCGAGCTGAACCGGCGGATCTGCCGAGCGACCTCGAACCCGTCGATACCGGGCAGGCTGATGTCCAGTGTGGTCAGGATCGGCTGGTGCTCCTGGATGGCGGCGATCCCTTCGGGGCCGGTCTCCGCGGTGTGGCTGGTGAACCCGGCCTCCTCGAGGAGGGCCGCGAGCAGGTTCCGCATGTCCGCGTCGTCCTCGATGACCACGGCGACCCGGGGTGGCAATGAGTCGATCATGAGAGATTCACCGAGTAGTAGACCTGGGCGTCGAGTTTGTGGACATGGGAATCAGCGAACTGCCGGGCCACCCGGGAGATGCGATCCGCGAAGCCCCACACGTCATTGTTATAAGAACAGACGTCGTACGCAATTACTGCCCGCTCCGCAACTAACGGTTCGATGCACAGCCGGCAGATGGTTTCCAGGAACCGCGTCCGCCGGGTGACCGGTCGAGCGAGCAGGTAACCGAGGTAGTAGACGGCGTTGCGCTCCCACTGCTCGGGGAACCGGGCCGCGTAGTACTCCGGGCTGACCCACGGCATGGCCTCGAGATGCCGGGTCAACGTGATCAGCCCGATCGGCTCGCCGTGCGGCTCCCAGGCGACGTACTTGTCGATCCGGTCGTCCTGCATCTGTCCGAGGAACTCCTCGCGGGTGAGTACCTGGCGGGCGGCGGCGTGGACCTTGAGCGGCTCGAAGGCCTGGTAGTAGAGCGCGTACAGAGTCTGCGCGGCGGCGCCGTCGATGGTGGCTTCCCGGGTGAACCGCCATGGTCCGCCCTCGCTCCAGATGTCGGTGCCCAGCTGCGGTTCGGTCGAAATGCTCATGATCTATCCCTCCGAGTTGAGTAGGTTCCTCCATCCGGAGGTGCCGTACGTAGCAACGACGACGGCGCACACCGGATGGTCGGCACAGACCGCCGAGCTGACGGTCTGTCCGACGAATCGGTACCGATCGCCCCTGGTCCTCGATATGGCCTCGAGGGTGACCCGAAGGTCGTGCATGAGCATCGACTCCGAGGAAGCGACCTGCTCGACGAAGAGACCGACACCGGACCGGTCCTCGCGGACAGCCCAGGCGACACCGGCCCAGGCCTGCTCACCGGGCGTGATGGCGTAAGCGGCCGCGGAGACGCAGTAGGCGACGTTGCCCGTCGCGCCGTGGATCTGGTCCAACCCGGAGACCTCACGCACCAC
>DASQVF010000280.1:0-10551 GCA_035640915.1 Propionibacteriaceae bacterium | reverse complement strand
ACCGGCGGCGGCTCCGGAATCGGCGAGGCCACCGCGCGGGTGCTCGCCGAGTCAGGAGCGGCCGTCCTCGTGGTCGACCTCGCCGAGGAACACGCCAAGGCCGTCGCCGACGGGATCACCTCGCAGGGAGGGACAGCGGCGGCGCTGGTGGGAGACGTGTCGGACGAGGCGTTCGCCCAGGTGATGGTCGAGGAGGCCGGCCGGTTGGGCCCCCTGAAGATCGCGGTGAACAACGCCGGTATCGGCGGGCCGGCCGCTTCGGTGGCCGACCTCCCCACGGACGCGTGGCTGAAGGTCATGGACGTCAATCTCAACGCTGTCTTCTACGGGATGCGGGCTCAGATCCCCGCCATGATCGCCGCGGGCGGCGGCGCGATCATCAACATGGCCTCGATCCTGGGAAGCGTCGGGTTCGCCTCGTCGGCGGCCTACGTGACCACCAAGCACGGCCTGCTGGGCCTGAGCAAGAATGCGGCTCTGGAGTACGCGGCGCAGGGGGTCCGGGTGGTCACCGTCGGTCCGGGCTTCATCACGACCCCCCTGGTCGAGAGCGGACTGGATGCCAAGGCGCGGGAGTTCATCGCCGGGCAACATCCGGTCGGACGGATGGGAACCTCAGAGGAGGTTGCCGCGCTGGTCGCCTTCCTGGCCAGCGATGCCGCCTCCTTCATCACCGGCAGTTATCACCTCGTCGACGGTGGCTATACCTCTCGCTGACGTCGGGGAGACGGGATAGGGACTTTCTCCTCGGCAACCCGCGGGTGCGGGCCGCTTTGCTGGCTGAGCGGCGGACGGATCCCAGATCCTGCCCGTCACCTACGTCTGGCACGACGACACGGTGATCTTCCGACCTCCCCGCACCGGCTGTTGTCGGAACTTGTCCGGCCCACGGACGTGGTGCTGGACCGATCGGCCCGCCTCCGGAGAGACTCGACCGGTGACCGATGTGCTGGAGATTCGGATCCGGTCAGCTGAGACGGCCGCGTCAGAGGACCTGTCGTGAGCGGTCCGAACCTGGGGTCGGTCCTGTGGCCGCCCGGAGGTCGGGTCGAGGAGTTGGACGGCGCCGAGTGCCGCCGGCTGCTGGAGTCCACCACCGTCGGCCGGCTTGGCTACACCTCCGAACGCGGTCCGCGGATCATCCCGGTCAACTACGCGGTGCGGTCGGACAGCGTGGCGTTCCGGACCGCGCAGCAGACCGAGGTGGCCCATCTGGCTCTCGGCCGCATCGTCGCATTCGAGGTCGACCAGGTCGACGACTTCCTGCGTTCGGGCTGGAGTGTGCTGGTCGTGGGCAAGCTGACCGAGATGTCACCGTCGGCGACCCAGATGCTGGACCTCAGCCAGACCCCGGTGCCCTGGGCCGGCGGCGATCGGACGCTGTACTGCGAGGTCCCGTTCACCGAGCTGAGCGGGCGCCGGATCCACCCCGGCTAGCTGTACCGAGCCAGCAGGCTCAGGCCCAGCGGGTCCCGGCTTCGGGCGTCGGGCTCCTCCTGCTCAAGGACATCGACATTTACGAATCGCGGAAAATTGTGGCCGGGTAGAGACCAAAGACCCCTTGCGGCCTGCAACCCGCGTTTCGTAACGTTCCATAAGTGGGCAATGCTACGGGTGAGGCAGGAATTGACGGGCCAGCCAGCGACGCGCTGCTGGCGCTGGGCCGGTTCTTCACCGGGTGGGACGAGTCCCCGGACGGCCGCGCCGCCTTCCTGAAGGGAGGCCGCGCCGGCGACGTCTTCTACCGGGACCGCTGGAGCCACGACAAGGTGGTGCGCTCGACCCACGGGGTCAACTGCACCGGCTCGTGCTCGTGGAAGGTCTATGTCCGCGACGGCATCATCACCTGGGAGGCTCAGCAGACCGACTACCCGTCGGTCGGACCCGACCGACCGGAGTACGAGCCGCGCGGCTGTCCCCGCGGAGCCGCCTTCTCCTGGTACACCTACTCCCCCACCCGCGTGCGCTACCCCTACATCCGCGGCGTGCTGCTCGAGATGTACCGGGAGGCGAAGCAACGCCTGCACGACCCGGTGCTGGCCTGGGCCGAGGTCACCGGCGACCCGGAGCGCCGGCGCCGCTACCAGTCGGCCCGCGGCAAGGGCGGCCTGGTCCGGGCCTCCTGGCCCGAGGCGGTCGAGATGATCGCCGCGGCGTACGTGAACACGATCAAGAACTACGGTCCCGACCGGGTGGCCGGCTTCTCGCCGATCCCGGCCATGTCGATGGTCTCGCACTGCATCGGCACCCGCTTCACCCAGCTGATCGGCGGGGTGATGACCTCGTTCTACGACTGGTACGCCGACCTCCCGGTGGCCAGCCCGCAGGTGTTCGGCGACCAGACCGATGTGCCGGAGTCCGGGGACTGGTGGGATGCCAGCTACCTGATGATGTGGGGGTCCAACGTCCCGGTGACGCGTACGCCGGACGCCCACTGGATGACCGAGGTCCGTTACCGGGGCACCAAGGTCGTCAGCGTCAGCCCCGACTTCGCCGACAACACCAAGTTCGCCGACGAGTGGCTGCCGGCCCAGGCCGGCACGGACGCCGCGCTGGCCATGGCCATGGGCCACGTGATCCTGAAGGAGTTCTTCGTCGACCGGTCGACGGACTTCTTCACCGACTACGTCCGGACCTACACCGACCTGCCGTTCCTGGTCACGCTTACCGAGCATCCCGAGCACGGCGGCCTGGTGGCCGGGAAGTTCCTCACCGAAGCGGATCTGAGGGAGCGCCCTTCGACAGGCTCAGGGCACAGCCCTTCGACCAGCTCAGACCCCACACCCCCGGAGTCGGCGTGGAAGACGGTGCTGCTGGACGGCAAGACCGGGAAGCCGGTGGTTCCCAACGGCTCCCTCGGCTTCCGTTACGCCGAGAGCGGCGTCGGCAAGTGGAACCTCGACCTGGAGAACGTCACCCCGGCCCTGTCGATCCGGGACGCCATTCCGGACGCCGAAGGTGCCGAGGTCCTGCTGCCCTACTTCGAGGCGCCGGACGGCACCGGCGAGGTGATGCGCCGTGGCGTACCGGTGACACGAGTCGGCGACCGACTGGTGACCACCGTGTTCGACCTGATGCTGGCGCACTACGGCGTGGCCCGCACCGGCCTGCCCGGCGAGTGGCCGACCGGCTACGACGACGCCACCCGCCCGTTCACCCCCGCCTGGCAGGCCTCGATCACCAGCGTCCCCGCCGAGGCGGCCGTCCGGATCGCCCGGGAGTTCGCCACCAACGCGGTGGACTCCGGCGGCCGGTCCATGATCATCATGGGCGCCGGCATCTGTCAGTGGTTCCACGGCGACGCGACCTACCGGTCGATCCTGGCCATGCTCATGCTCACCGGCTGCCTGGGCCGCAACGGCGGCGGCTGGGCGCACTACGTCGGCCAGGAGAAGTGCCGGCCGATCACCGGCTGGCTCAACCTGGCCAACGGCCTCGACTGGTCCCGACCGCCGCGGACCATGATCGGCACCGCGTACTGGTACATGCACACCGACCAGTACCGGTTCGACGGGTACGCCGCCGACGCCCTGGCCTCTCCGCTGGCCGAGGGCCACCTCTCCGGCCTGCACACGGCGGACACCATCGCGCAGGCGACCCGGCTGGGCTGGATGCCGTTCTATCCGCAGTTCGACGTGAACCCCCTGGATCTGGCCGACACCGCCACCGCCGTGGTCGACGCCGGGCGCGCCAAGGATGTGGGGAGCTTCGTCGCGGATGCGCTGACGGATGGCTGGCTGAAGTTCTCGGTGGAGGACGTCGACGCGCCGGAGAACTGGCCGCGGGTGCTCACCCTGTGGCGGTCCAACCTGCTGGGCTCCTCGGCCAAGGGCAACGAGTACTTCCTGAAGTACCTGCTCGGCACCCACTCGAACGTGATGGCCGAGGAAGGGACGGTCCGGCCGAAGGACCTGACCTGGCGGGACGAGCCGCCGGAGGGCAAGCTCGACCTGCTGCTGTCGGCGGACTTCCGGATGACCTCGACCACGCTGCTGTCCGACGTGGTGCTGCCCGCAGCCACCTGGTACGAGAAGCACGACCTGTCCTCGACCGACATGCACCCGTTCGTGCACGCGTTCACCCCGGCGATCGACCCGCCGTGGGAGGCGAAGAGCGACTTCGAGACCTTCACCCTGATCGCCCGGGAGCTGTCCCGACTGGCCGCCACGCACCTGGGCACCCGCAAGGACCTGGTCGTCGTCCCGGTGCAGCACGACACCCCCGGCGAGCTCGCCCAGCCCGGCGGCGTCGTCCGGGACTGGAAACGCGGCGACGTACCGGCCGTTCCGGGGAAGACCATGCCGATCGTCCAGGTGGTCGAGCGCGACTACACCGCAATCGCCGACAAGCTGGCCGCGATCGGACCGCTGGCCGACCGGCTCGGCTTCACGATCAAGAACGTCACCTACCGGCTCGAGCACCAGGTCGCCCAGCTGGCCGAGTCGGGCGGGGTGATGCTGGGCGGGGCGGCCGACGGCCGGCCGGCCATGGACACCGACGCCAAGATGGCCGAGGCGATCCTGACCTTCTCGGCCACCACCAACGGGGAGCTGGCCGTCCAGGGCTTCCGGCAGGCCGAGCGGCAGATCGGACAGCGCCTGGTCGACCTGGCCGAGGGCTCGGAGGAGAAGCGGATCACCTTCGCCCAGACCCAGACCGCGCCGGTGCCGGTGATCACCTCGCCGGAGTGGTCCGGCTCGGAGACCGGCGGCCGGCGTTACGCCCCGTTCACGATCAACACCGAACGGCTGATGCCGTGGCGCACCCTGACCGGGCGGATGCACTTCTTCCTCGACCACGACTGGCTGCGGGACACCGGCGAGGCGCTGCCGCAGTACCGGCCGCCGCTCGACATGCACCGCCTGTTCGGAGAGCCGGTGCTCGGGTCTGACGGCTCCCGGCAGATCACCGTGCGCTACCTGACCCCGCACAACAAGTGGTCGATCCACTCCGAGTACCAGGACAACCTGTTCATGCTGTCGCTCGCCCGCGGCGGTACGGCGGTGTGGATGAGTGCCGAGGACGCCGCCAGCATCGACGTCGCGGACAACGACTGGGTCGAGTGCGTGAACGCCAACGGCGTCCTGGTCGGCCGAGCGATCGTCACCCACCGGATACCGGCCGGCATCGTCTACGTGCACCACGTGCAGGAGCGGGTGATCGACGTCCCGAAGTCGGAGGCCACCGGACGCCGCGGCGGGATCCACAACTCGGTCACCCGGCTGCTGGTCAAACCCACCCATCTGATCGGCGCGTACGGCCAGCTGTCGTATGCGTTCAACTACCTCGGACCGACCGGGAACCAGCGGGACATGGTGGCCACGGTCCGCAAGCGATCCCAGGAGGTGACCTACTGATGCGCGTCATGGCCCAGATGGGCATGGTGATGAACCTGGACAAGTGCATCGGGTGCCACACCTGCTCGGTCACCTGCAAGCAGGCGTGGACCAACCGGTCGGGCACGGAGTACGTCTGGTTCAACAACGTGGAGACCCGGCCCGGCCAGGGCTACCCACGCCGCTACGAGGACCAGGAGACCTGGCGCGGCGGCTGGACGCTCAACCGCCGAGGCCGGCTGAAGCTCAAGGCCGGCGGCCGGGTGAAGAAGCTGTTCGGCATCTTCGCCTCCCCCGTCCAGCCCAAGCTGGGCGACTACTACGAGCCGTGGACCTACGACTACGAGACCCTGGTCAACGCCCCGCTGGGCGACGACTTCCCGGTCGCCCGGCCCAAGTCCTTGATCACCGGCAAGGACATGAAGATCAGCTGGTCGGCGAACTGGGACGACAACCTGGGTGGCGCGCCGGAGCTGGGACAGCGCGACCCGATCGTCGAGCAGGTCCGGCGCCAGGCCGAGGACAAGATCAAGTTCGAGTTCGAGCGAACCTTCATGTTCTACCTACCCCGGATCTGCGAGCACTGCCTGAACCCGTCCTGCATGGCCTCCTGTCCCTCGGGGGCGATCTACAAGCGCAGCGAGGACGGCATCGTGCTGGTCGACCAGGACCGCTGCCGCGGCTGGCGCCAGTGCGTGACCGGCTGTCCGTACAAGAAGATCTACTTCAACCACAAGACCGGCAAGGCCGAGAAGTGCACCTTCTGCTACCCGCGGGTGGAGGTCGGCCTGCCGACGGTGTGCTCGGAGACCTGTGTCGGCCGGCTGCGCTACCTCGGACTGTTCCTCTACGACGCCGACCGGGTCACCGCCGCCGCGGCCACGCCGGATCCGAAGGACCTCTACGAGGCTCAGCTGGACCTGCTACTGGACCCGAACGACCCGGCGGTGATTGCGGCGGCCCGACAGCAGGGCATCCCGCCGGACTGGCTGGACGCCGCCCGCCGTTCCCCGGTGTACGCGCTGGCCAAGACGTACCGGGTGGCGCTGCCGCTGCATCCGGAGTACCGGACGATGCCGATGGTCTGGTACGTGCCGCCGCTGTCCCCGGTCGTCGACCTGCTGCGCGACGAGGGCCACGACGCGGAGAGCACCGGTGTGCTGTTCGGGGCGATCGAGGCGCTGCGCATCCCGGTGGAGTACCTGGCCGAGCTGTTCACCGCCGGCGACACCGAGATGGTCACCGGCGTGCTGCGCAAGCTGGCCGCGATGCGGTCCTATCTGCGCGACATCGCCCTGGACCGCCCGCGGGACCCGTCCATCCCCGCCTCGGTCGGGATGAGCGGTGAGTCGATGTACGCGATGTACCGGCTGCTGGCCATCGCGAAGTACGACGAGCGCTACGTGATCCCCAAGGCGCACGTGGAGCAGGCCCACGACCTGGAGGAGCTCGGCTGCTCGCTGGACTTCGACGGCGGTCCGTACGCCAGCGAGTCGGGGCCGTTCGGCGAGGCCAGCGGCCGCCCGACCCCGGTGGCGGTGGAGACGTTCCACGCGCTGCGGGAGCGGCAGAGCACGGATGCCATCGCCGACTCCGGCGACCTGCACGGCCGGGTCAACCTGCTCAACTGGGACGGCAAGGGCAGTCCCAGCGGCCTGTTCCCGGAGTCGAAGTCATCATGAGCGCCGTCCGCCAGGATCAGGGCACATCAACCGGGCGCCGGGTGGTCTGGCAGGTGGCCTCGCTCTGCCTGGGCTACCCGGACGAGGAGCTGCTGGCCCGCTCGCCGTTGCTGCACGCCGCCCTCACCGAGACCGCACCCGATCGACTGAACCACTTCACCGCCCTGTTCGAGACCTGGCGGACCCGGCCGCTGGGCGAGCTGCAGAGCGAGTACGTGCAGATCTTCGACCTGTCCCGCAAGTACGCGCTGCACCTGTCCTACTGGACCGACGGCGACACCCGGCGCCGCGGCGAGGTGCTCGCCCGGTTCAAGCAGCGCTACCGGGCCAGCGGGAGCCTCGGCAACCTGCGCGGCGAGCTGCCGGACTACCTGCCGCTGGTGCTGGAGTACGCCGCGGTCGTCGACCCCCACGACGGTGCCGACCTGCTCCAGGAGTACCGGCCGAGCCTCGAGCTGCTCCGGCTCGCCCTGCTCGAGCGGGCGCCCGCGTACGCCGGCGTGGTGCAGTCGGTCTGCGCCACCCTGCCCGGCGCGTCCCCCACTGATCGCCAGGCGGTCCTGGCCATCGCGCGCAGCGGGCCGCCGACCGAGTCGGTCGGCCTGGACCCCTACGACCCCCGGCTGTTGCCGCTGGCGCAGTTCGGGGGGTCTGAGGGGGGTCGTCCCCCCTCACTCGACATGGCGGGAGGGCGCTGACATGAACGTGCTGCTCTGGGGTGTGCTGCCCTACGTGATGATGGCGATCCTGATCGGCGGGTTGATCTGGCGCTACCGCTACGACCAGTTCGGCTGGACCACCCGGTCCTCGCAGCTGTACGAGTCGCGGCTGCTCCGGATCGGCTCGCCGCTGTTCCACTTCGGCATCCTGGTCGTGATCGCGGGGCACGTCATCGGGCTGCTCATTCCCAGGTCCTGGACGGACGCGGTGGGGATCAGCGAAGAGCTCTACCACTTCAATGCGCTCGCGCTGGGCAGCGTCGCCGGCATCTGCACTCTCGTCGGTGTGGCAATCCTGATCTATCGTCGCCGTACCACTGGTCCGGTCTTCATGGCCACCACCAGGAACGACAAAGGCATGTACGTGGTCCTGGTGGCCGCCATCGTGGCCGGCCTGGCCACCACGGTGTTGAGCGTGTTCGGGCCGCACTACGACGTTACCTACCGCGAGACCGTCTCACCGTGGTTCCGCTCGCTGTTCTACTTCTCGCCCAGGATCGACGACATGGCGGCAGCACCGTTGTCGTTCCAGGTGCACACCGTGATCGGAATGCTGCTGTTCATCATCTGGCCGTTCACCCGGCTGGTGCACGCGTTCACCGTGCCGCTGCACTACCTGTTCCGGCCCTACATCGTCTACCGGAGCCGGGACGCCCGGCCGCGCGCCGGGGCGGCTCCGGTACACCGCGGCTGGGCGCCGGTCGGCACCCGCGACCGCGACGCCGACCGCTGAGATCGGTTACGAGAACCCAAGGAGGTTTGATGTCGGCCACCACCGAGGTCCGCACTCCCGGTCAGGGCCGCAACCTGGCCCTGGCTCTGCTGGCGTTCACCATCACCTTCTGGGCCTGGAACGTGATCGCCCCTCTCGGGGTCCGCTACACCGAGGAGCTGGGCCTCTCGGCCGGCCAGAAGTCGCTGCTGGTGGCCACGCCGGTCCTGGTGGGCTCGCTGGGCCGGATCGTCACCGGGGCCCTGACCGACCGGTTCGGCGGCCGGCTGATGTTCACGGTGCTGACCGTGGTCTCGGTGGTACCGGTGCTGCTGGTCGCCCTGGCCGGCTCGCTCGGCTCGTACTCGCTGCTGTTGATCTTCGCGCTGCTGCTGGGCATCGCGGGGACCACGTTCGCGGTGGGCATCCCGTTCGTCAACGGGTGGTTCGACGTTTCCCGCCGGGGTTTCGCGACCGGGCTGTTCGGAGCCGGGATGGGCGGCACCGCGCTGTCCGCGTTCTTCACCCCGCGCTTCGTTGGCTGGTTCGGCTACGTCCCGACTCACGTGATCATCGCCGCCGCGCTGGTCGTGGTGGCGGTCGTCGTCTGGTTCGGCATGCGGGACGCGCCCGGCTGGCGACCCAACACCAGCCCGGTGATCCCGAAGCTGAGGGCCGCGCTCAAGCTGCCGGTGACCTGGCAGATGTCGTTCCTGTACGCGGTCACGTTCGGCGGGTTCGTGGCGTTCTCCACCTACCTGCCGACCTACCTCAAGGACGTCTACGAGTTCGACCTGACCGGCGCGGGCACCCGGACCGCCGGCTTCGCCATCGCCGCGGTGATCGCGCGGCCCATCGGCGGCATCCTGTCCGACCGGATGGGGCCGCCGAAGGTGGTCGCCGTCTCGCTCATCGGCGCGGCGGTGCTGGCCGTCGTGATCGCGACGAAGCCGCCACCGGAGCTCGCGGCCGGCAGCGCCTTCGTGGCGATGGCGTTCGCCCTCGGCCTGGGCACCGGCGGCGTCTTCGCCTGGGTGGCGAAGCGGGCTCCGGCCGAGCGGGTGGGTGCCGTCACCGGTCTGGTGGGCGCGGCCGGCGGACTGGGCGGCTACTTCCCGCCGTTGGTGATGGGCGCGACGTACGACGAGGTCAGCCACAGCTACACCATCGGGCTGGTGCTGCTGTTCGTCACCGCGCTGGTCGCACTGGTCTTCACCGTCGTACTGGCCCGACGATCGGCGCGTACGCCGGCCCCGGTCGGTTGAGCGATGATTCCCGAGTATCCGCCGCCGAGTTCGGCCGCGCTGCCGCCGCCGTACCGCGTGCTGTCGGTCGACCGATGCCAGCAGCTGCTGGCTGAGCACCACGTCGGCCGGATGGCCTGGGCCGGTGCCGATGGCCTCCAGCTGCTCCCGGTCAGCTATGCCTTTCACCGCGGCTCGGTCGTCTTCCGCACCTCGCCCTACGGGGTGCTGTCGGAGCTGGTCCGTCCGGCGGATGTGATCTTCGAGGTCGACGAGCTCGATCCGGACGCGCGCACAGGCTGGAGTGTGGTGGTTGCCGGCCGGGCCCAGGCGGTGGCCGAACCCCGTGACCTGGTTCAGCTCTGGACGGTGGACGGCGTCATCCCTTGGGCCGACGGCGTAAGGACCCTGTTCATCGAGGTGACCCCACGCCAGATCACCGGACGGCAGTTCGGGACGCCGGAGTAGCCGGTCGACCGAGGGGGACGCGACGAGGTGCTGGTCGGTGACCGCCGGGGTTCTTTGTCCGGCCGATCCGATGACGACCAGGGCCACCAGGATGAGCACACCTCAGGCGGGGAAGATCGCACGGTTGCCCAGTGAGCTTGTCGCGCCAGGCGCTGATCGATGCGCTGCTGCAGGAGTGGCCGGCCGAGGAGCGAGAGGCATTCGCCGTCTACTTCGTCCGCTTCGCCGGCCAGCTCGACGACCAGAGCCGACCCTGAGCGGCGCAATGGGCTCCTGGAGTCGGCCCGCAGAGCTACTCCAGTCGGGCGACGAGATGTCTTCGTTCACTCGACGAGTGCCTCATCGGGTCCTCGGCTCGCGGGGCGAGACCGCTGCATCGACCGATGCGAC
>DASQVF010000279.1:0-3748 GCA_035640915.1 Propionibacteriaceae bacterium | reverse complement strand
CTGGTAGCCGCGGTTATCGGGCCGGAGATCTCCAGAAGCGCCCAAGGTCCCCGTCGCCCTCCGCGTCCGGGGACCGCTGTCCCGCTGAGCTGGTTGGGAGGGCTGGCTCTGGTCGGGGCCGGACCGGCCAGAAACCCGGCGAAGCCAACGTCGGCCCGGTCTAGTCTTACCGGCGTGTCTTCCATGTCGATCACCCTCCGCTCCGACGGCGTACGCCACGAGACGGTGACCGCGACCGACACCACCGGCCTAGATCTGTACGGCGACGACCGCACGGTCGTGGCCGTCCGGGTCAACGGGGAGCTGCGCGACCTGAACCGGCCCATCCCGGACGGGGCCGAGGTGGAGCCGGTCCGCATCGACAGCCCGGACGGCCTGGCCATCCTGCGGCACTCCGCCGCCCACGTCGCCGCCCAGGCGGTTCAGGCCCGCAACCCGCAGGCCAAGCTGGGCATCGGGCCGCCGATCACCGACGGCTTCTACTACGACTTCGACGTGCCCGAGCCCTTTACTCCCGAGGACCTTCGGGACCTGGAGAAGGGCATGGCGGCGATCGTCAAGGAGCGGCAGCGGTTCCGCCGCCGGCCGGTCAGTGACGAGGAGGCGCGGACCGAGCTGGCGGACGAGCCGTACAAGCTGGAGCTGATCGCCGACAAGGGCTCGGCCGGCGACGAGGACGGAGCCAGCGCCGAGGTCGGGGCCGGCGAGCTGACCATCTACGACAACCTGCGCCGCGACGGCTCGACGGCCTGGAAGGACCTGTGCCGCGGACCGCACGTCCCGCACACCGGCTACATCCCCGCCTTCGCGCTGACCCGCAGCTCCGCCGCCTACTGGCGCGGGAACCAGGAGAACGCCTCGCTGCAACGGGTCTACGGCACGGCCTGGCCCACCAAGGAGGCTCTCAAGGCCTACCAGAGCCGGCTGGAGGAGGCGGCCAAGCGGGACCACCGCAAGCTGGGCCGTGAGCTGGACCTGTTCTCCTTCCCGGAGGAGATCGGCTCTGGTCTGGCCGTGTTCCATCCCAAGGGCGGCATCCTGCGCAAGGCCATGGAGGACCGCTCCCGCGAGCGGCACATCGAGGCCGGGTACGAGTTCGTCTACACCCCGCACATCACCAAGGCGGAGCTGTTCGAGATCTCCGGCCACCTCGACTTCTACGCCGAGGGAATGTTCCCCCCGATGCACCTCGACGAGGAGCACCACCCCGACGGCAGTCTCAAGCGGCAGGGACAGGACTACTACCTGAAGCCGATGAACTGCCCGATGCACTGCCTGATCTTCCGGTCCCGGGGCCGCTCCTACCGCGAGCTGCCGCTGCGGCTGTTCGAGTTCGGCGGCGTCTACCGCTACGAGATGTCGGGCGTGGTGCACGGGCTCACGCGCGTCCGCGGCATGACGCAGGACGACGCGCACATCTACTGCACCGAGGACCAGATGCAGGACGAGATCAAGTCCCTGCTCCGGTTCGTCCTCGACCTGCTGGCCGACTACGGCCTGGACGACTTCTACCTGGAGCTGTCCACCCGCGACCCGGAGAAGTCGATCGGAAGCGACGAGGACTGGGAACGGGCGACCGCCGCGCTGCAGCAGGCCGCCGACGACACCGGCCTGGACCTGGTCCTCGACCCGGGTGGCGCCGCCTTCTACGCCCCGAAGATCAGCGTGCAGGCCCGCGACGCCATCGGCCGTACCTGGCAGCTCTCGACGATCCAGGTCGACCTGATGCTGCCGGAGCGGTTCGGACTGGAGGTCACCGCGCCCGACGGCACCCGGCCGCGGCCGGTGATGATCCACCGCGCCCTCTTCGGCTCGGTGGAGCGCTTCCTCGGCGTGCTCACCGAGCACTACGCGGGCGCGTTCCCGCCCTGGCTGGCCCCGGTCCAGGTGGTGGCGGTGCCGGTGGCCAGCGAGTACGACGGCTACCTGGCTGAGGTCGCCGCCCGGCTCCGCAAGGCCGGCGTACGCGTGGAGGTGGACACCAGCGACGACCGGATGGGCAAGAAGATCCGCAACGCCGAGCAGCAGAAGGTGCCTTACATCCTGATTGCCGGCGGCGAAGACGAGGCCGCCGGGGCCGTGTCCTTTCGCTACCGGGACCGGCAGCAGAAGAACGGCGTACCGATCGACGATGCGATCGCCGAGATCACGGACGCCATCGCCCGCCGGATCCAGGTCTGAGGCGCCGGACCCCCTACCCCCGGACGACGGTCTACGCTGACAAGTCGTCAGGAAGGAAAGGGGAGCGGTGAGCCACGAGATCGAGGAGGCTGCCCGGCTGCCCGGAACTCCGGACGGCTTCGAGCGGCTGTGGACACCGCATCGGATGGTCTACATCCAGGGCGAGAACAAGCCGGCCAGCCCGGAGGCAGCCGAGTGCCCGTTCTGCGTCGCACCCGAGCAGGATGACCGGCAACGGCTGATCGTGCACCGGGGAGAGAGCGCGTACGCCGTGCTCAATCTCTACCCGTACTCCCCGGGGCACGTGCTCATCTGCCCCTACCGGCACGTCGCCGACTACACCGACCTGACCCTGGAGGAGTCGGCCGAGGTCACCAGGCTGACTCAGCTGGCCATGCGAGCCATCCGCCGGGCCAGTGCCCCGGACGGTTTCAACCTGGGCATCAACCAGGGCACGGCCGCCGGGGCGGGGATCGCTGCCCACCTGCATCAGCACGTGGTGCCGCGCTGGTCCGGCGACACCAACTTCCTCCCTGTCGTCGGCCAGACCAAGGCCCTGCCTCAGCTGCTGGACCAGACCTGGGCCGTCGTCCACCAGGCTTGGGACGAGCTGGACTGATGCTCGAGCGGTTCCGAGCGCTGTCCCACACCGTGCTGCGCCCCGTGGCCCGGCTGCTGATCCGACTGGGCGTGTCGCCCGATCTGGTCACCGTGATCGGCACCCTCGGCGTTGCCGTGGCCGCCCTCGTCTGCTTCCCGCAGGGCTGGCTCTGGCAGGGCACTCTCCTGGTCACGGTGTTCGTGATCTCGGACATGGTCGACGGCCTGATGGCCAAGCTCACCGGCACGTCCACCAACTGGGGCGCGTTCCTGGACTCCACCCTGGACCGCCTGGGCGATGCCGCCGTCTTCGGGGGCATCCTGCTCTACTTCGTCTATCGCGAGTCGTCGACGCTGTGGGCCGGGATCGCGCTGGCCGGGTTGGTGTTCGGCCAGTGGACCTCCTACGTCAAGGCCCGGGCCGAGAGCCTGGGCTACACCTGCGCCGGAGGGCTGGCCGCGCGGGCCGACCGGCTGGTCATCATCCTCGTCGGTGCCCTGCTGGCCGGCTTCGGAGTGCCCTACGTGCTGCACGTCGCCGTCGCCGGACTGGCCGTCACCAGCATGATCACTGTGATGCAGCGGATCAGCCAGGTCCGCCGTCAGGCCAAGGCGGCGGATGTCCGGACCGCGTGACCGCCTGGCGCGGGCCGGGGCGAAGGCTCGCGCCGCCGTGCTCCGCCGGCTGTTTCGGCTGGGCTGGCGAGGTGCCCATCGCATTCCCGCCCCGCTCGTGGCCGCGACCCTCGCCGTCGCCGCCCTGATCGCCGTCACGGTGCTGGTGGCGCTCGTCCTCCCGAGCGAGGGGGGCGACGACGCCGAACCGGTGCAGCCGGCCGACGTCGACCTCGTCCCGTTCCGCGACCCCCAGGGTGCCTACGAGATCTCCGTGCCGGAGGACTGGGTGTCGGCGTCGGTCGAAGGTGACGTCTCCGGCGTCGGGCAGGAGGCCTTCCCCGACGATCCC
>DASQVF010000278.1:0-2891 GCA_035640915.1 Propionibacteriaceae bacterium | reverse complement strand
CGTCGCCGCGCGCGAGCAGCACGGCAAGGCGGCCAACTTCCACAGCTTCTTGGACACCGCACCGCTGGTGGTGTGCAACAAGCGGGTGATCGAGTCGTTGGTCAAAGCCGGGGCGTTCGACTCGATGGGACACACCCGGCGTGGCCTGATGAGCGTCTACGACAGCGCCATCGACGCGGTGCTGGACCTCAAGCGCAACGAGGCCAACGGACAGGACGACCTGTTCGGCGACCTGGCCGACGTCGACCCGGTGCTGACCGGCAGCGTGCCCGACCTGCCCGACTGGGACAAGCGGACCAAGCTGGCCTTCGAGCGCGAGATGCTGGGCCTCTACGTCAGCGACCATCCGCTGCAGGGGCTGGAGCACGTGCTCGCGGCCGAGCGGGACATCGGCATCGGCGAGCTGGTCACCGAGGACGGTCCCCGGGAGGGGATGGTGACCATTGCCGGGATGATCACCAACGTGACCCGCAAGACCACCCGGCGCGGGGACCTCTGGGCGGTGCTGACAGTGGAGGACCTGGAGGCCTCCGTCGAGGTGCTGCTGTTCCCCAAGGCCTACGACCAGGTCGCGACGGTGCTGGCCACCGACACCGTGGTGAAGGTCAAGGGCCGGGTCAAGGTCGACGACGACGCCGTGTCGGTGAACGCCTCCGAGCTGACCCTGCCGGACATCTCGGAAGCGCCGAGCGGTCCGGTGGTGATCTCGATGCCCGCGGGCCGGTGCACGCCGGCGGTGCTGGACCAGCTGCGGGAGGTGCTCGGCGCCCATCCCGGGATGACCGAGGTCCAGGTCCGGCTGCTCAAGCCGCAGGGCACCCTGGTCGCCCGGCTGCCCCGGCACCGGGTCACTCCGTCCCAGCCGCTGATGGCCGACCTCAAGGCGCTGCTCGGCCCGTCCTGCCTGGCGCCGTGATCCCGGTCCGAGCGGTCGCCTTCTTGGCCCTGGGTCTCGGCCTGGGCGCCCTGGCCGGCGTCGTCTGGTGGGCGGTCGTCGACCTGCCGGCCTACGTCGTTCGGGACGACGGCGGGGCCGGGATCAACGAGCGCGGGCTGAGCGAGTTCCTGGCCGGTGACGCCTGGTTCTGCGTGATCGGACTGGGAGTCGGGGCCGGTCTCGGGCTGGTCGCCTGGCGGAAGCTCCGTGACCTCGGCTGGACCCTGGTGCCGCTGGTCGCCGTGGTGTCGGTGCTGGCCGCGCTGGTCTGCTGGCTCGTCGGCCACCAGCTGGGCCCCACTGACTTCGTCCAGCGACTGTCGGCGGCCCGGCCCGGAGACGAGGTGCCGATCGAGCTGACGCTGCGGGCGCCGGCCTCGCTGCTCGCCTGGCCGTTCCTGGCGATCATCCCGGTGCTGCTGGGCTCGTCGCTCGGTCCTGACGAGGAGGAGCCGAAGCCGCTGTTCAGGCGGCGGGAGCGGTCCGGGTCAGCGGTCCGGGATCCCGAGCAGGGCTAGCTCCGCTCCGGTCAGCCGGACGAGGTCGGCCGGCGCGAGCTCGACCTGCAGGCCTCGCTTGCCCGCCGAGACGAAGATCGTCTCGAACTGCTCGGCGGAGGCGTCCAGGAACGTCCGCAGCCGGGCCCGCTGGCCGAGCGGCGAGATGCCGCCGACGACGTAGCCGGTGGTTCGGGCGGCCACGGCGGGATCGGCCAGGGCGGCCCGCTTCACCCCGGCCGCCGCGGCGAGGGCCTTCAGGTCCAGCTGCCCGGCGACCGGTACCACGGCGACGACGAGCTCCCCGGCCGCGTCCGCCATCAGGGTCTTGAAGATCCGCTCGCGGTCGACGTCGAGCGCCGCCGCCGCCTCCTCGCCGAAGCGGCTGCTCCGCGGGTCATGGGAATAGGGGTGCAGCGTGTACGCCACTCCGGCCTCGTCCAGCGCCACGGTGGCCGGCGTCCCGCCGGCCGACTTGCGGGCCATCAGGTCGCCAGCCGCAGCAGAGCGGTCACCGCGATGGCCACCACGAACACCACGAGCAGACCGCGCCTCAGCAGCAGCGCAACCACTCCGGCCGCCACCCCGGCCAGCGTGCGCCAGTCCACCGCGTAGCGGCCGCCTCCGTCGAACAGCTCCACCGCGACCAGGGCCGAGAGCATGGCGATCGGCAGGAACCCGGCCACCCGCTGCACGGTCGGATGGTTCAGCACCGACTCCGGCAGCGACATTCCGGCGAGCTTGAGCAGGTAGCTGCCGACCGCGGCCAGCACCACCGCCACCCAGAGCGCGGTCATCGGGGGCCTCCGCGGGTGTGTTGCTTGGGCCGCAGGCCGGCGACCAGCGCGACCGCCGCGGCGGCGAGGACCGGCACCCCGGGCGGGGCGAACGGGACCAGAGCGAGCGCCACCCCGGCACCGGCCAGCGCTACCACTCGAGCGGACCTCTCGCGCAGCGAGGGCCAGAGCAGGGCCAGGAACACCGCCGGGGCTGCCGCGTCGAGGCCGAAGTCGGCGGGGTCGATCACCGCACCGAGCAGTGCACCGGCCAGGCTGCCGAGCTGCCACAGCGCGAACAGGATCAGGCCGGTGGCCCAGAACGCGTACCGCTGGGCGGGGCGGGTCGGCTGGCCGATGGCCATGGCCGTGGTCTCGTCGATCACGAAGTGCGCGGTCCACAGCCGACGCAGGCCGCGCGGACCGAGGATCTGCGACATCGGGACTCCGTAGAACGCGTTGCGGACACCGAGCAGCAGGGCCGCCGCCACCCCGGCGAACGGGCTGCCACCGGTCGCCACCACGCCGGCGAAGGCGAATTGCGAGGCACCGGAGAACAGCACCAGGCTGAGCACCATGGCCTGGGCCACGCTCAGCCCGGAACCGACGGCCACCGCCCCGTACGCCATCCCGAACGCCCCGGCGTAGAGGCCGAGCCCGATCGCCGCCCGCAGGATCGGT
>DASQVF010000277.1:0-8390 GCA_035640915.1 Propionibacteriaceae bacterium | reverse complement strand
GACGGCGGATCCGCTGCTGGTCCCGTTGGCGATCAGGGCTCCGGCCACCGCCAGCACGACGATCGCCACCCCGATCACCGCGATCCGGCGCACCCAGTAGGTCTGAGCGGGCTCCGGACCGACTGGACGCAGCACCGTGCTCATAGTGGGCAGCGTAATTTCGCGGATCGGCCATTTAGGGCCGCCACGCCGCAGGTACGGTGGCCCGCGTGACGTCGCCTGAGCCTGTCGCGGGGCGGCGGTCGGGATGAACGCAGAGGTGCTGCCCGGTCTCCGGACCCGCGCGGTCGTCGGCCGGATCCTCGGCTGGTACGCCGAGCACGCCCGCGACCTGCCGTGGCGCCGACCCGGCACCTCGCCCTGGGCGGTCCTGGTCAGCGAGTTCATGCTGCAGCAGACCCCGGTCGAGCGGGTCCTCATACCCTGGGCCGCCTGGCTGGAGCGCTGGCCGACGCCGGAGGCACTGGCGGCGGCGCCCGCCGGTGAGGCGGTCCGGGCCTGGGGTCGACTGGGCTATCCGCGTCGGGCGCTGCGGCTGCACCAGACGGCGGTGGCGATCACCGAGCGGTTCGACGGTCAGGTTCCCGCCGACCTGGACTCACTGCGGAGCCTGCCCGGCGTCGGTTCCTACACTGCTGCCGCCATCGCAAGCTTCGCGTACGGGCGCCGGGCGGTGGTCCTGGACACCAACGTGCGGCGGGTGATCTCACGGGTGGCGCTGGGTTCCGCCCAGCCGGCCACCGCACCCAGCCGGCTCGAGCTCGCCGTGGCCGAGCGGCTCGCTCCGCCCGACCCGTCTCGGGCGGCGCGCTGGGCGGTGGCCTCGATGGAGCTCGGAGCCCTGCTCTGCGTTGCTCGCACGCCGCGCTGTACCGACTGCCCGGTTCGGGACCTGTGCGCGTGGCGGCGGGCGGGAGCCCCGGCCTGGACTGGGCCGCCCCGCCAAGGGCAGGCATATGCCGGCACCGACCGGCAGGCCCGGGGGGCGGTGCTGGCGGTGCTGCGTTCGGCCGACCGGTCGGTAGCCGGCGAGGAGCTGGCCGCGGCCTGGGCCGATCCGGCTCAGCGAGAGCGCGCCCTGGCCTCTCTGGTCGCCGACGGCCTGGTCGTCCGGACCGGCCCCGATCGGTACGCGCTGCCGGGCTAGCCACCCCGCCTCTCGGGATACGGCCGACAGACTGCAGGATTGCGGGGTACCAGACCACGAAGGTGTCGATAGTTCTCGAAGAAGGGGCGGAGAGCAGATATGACCGGAGCAAAGGCGCCGACCATCTCGCTGCGGAACGGGGCGGACATCCCGGTGCTGGGTATCGGCACCTCGCCGTTGCGCGGCGAGGACTCGGTGCGGCAGATCCGGGCGGCGATCGAGGCGGGCTACCGGCTGATCGACACCGCCGAGAACTACGGCAACGAGGAGGCGGTCGGTGAAGGGCTCCGGGCCTCCGGGATCGATCGCGAGGAGGTCTTTCTCACCACCAAGTTCAACCGTCGCTGGCACAGCATCGACGGGGTACGCCAGGCGTACGACGCGAGCCGCAAGCGGCTCGGGGTGGACTATCTCGACCTGATGCTGGTGCATTGGCCGAACCCGGACCAGGACCGCTACGTGGATGCGGTGCAGGGCCTGCAGAAGCTGCTGGAGTCCGGTGACCTGCGCGCCATCGGGGTCTCGAACTACAAGCCGAAACATCTGCAGCGGGTGCTGGACGAGACCGGGATCGTGCCCGACGTCAACCAGATCCAGCTCAGCCCCTACAGCACCCGGGACGACTGCCGCGCGTACCACGACGAGCACGGCATCGTCACCGAGTCCTGGAGCCCGCTCGGCGCTTCGGGCGGCGAACTCCGCAACGACCCGACGATCGCCCGGATCGCCGCGGCTCACGACAAGTCATCCACCCAGGTGGTGCTGCGCTGGCACATCCAGCTCGGCCTGGTCGTCATCCCCCGGTCGAGCAACCCGGGCCGGATCGCCGAGAACATCGAGGTGTTCGACTTCGAGCTCAGCAACGAGGAGATGACCACGATCACCGGGCTCAACCGCGGCGACGCCGAGGTGACCGACTCCGACGTCTTCGGTCATTAGGCGCGAGGGCCCAACCTGAGCCGCCCGGTCAACACCCGCCCTCGCTGGCTCTGAGGCTGGCCACGCCCACCCACGTCCTCGGCCCGCACCATGTCCGGGCCCCAGCGCTAGTCGGGCGCCGGCTGCTGGAGCGGCTCGGCCGTCCGAGTTGCGCCTACGCTGGCCGCGACCACGCAGCCCAGGGCGACCCACTGCACCGGAGTGAGGAACTCGCGCAGCAGCAGGATCGCCGCCAAAGCGGCCACGGCCGGCTCGAGGCTCATCAGGATGCCGAACACCCGCGGGGTGATCCGGCGTAGGGCGATCAGCTCCAGGCTGTAGGGAATGACCGAGCTGAGCAGCCCGATGGCCAGGCCGAGCAGCAGCACGCGCGGCTCCAGCAGGGTGGCCCCCGCCTCGAGGATGGCCGGTGGGGCCAGCACCACCGCGCCGACCAGGCTGGCGAGCGCCAGACCGGAGATGCCCGGCCAGTGCCGGCCGGTCTGGGCGCTGAGCAGGATGTAGCCGGCCCAGCTCAGTCCGGCGAGCAGGGCGAAGCCGATCCCGGCCCAGTTCAGGCTGGCCGGGGAGAAGCCGAGGAGTGCCACCCCGACGCCGGCCAGCACCACCCAGACCAGGTCCCGCGGCCGCCGGGAACCGATCACCGCCACCGCCAGCGGCCCGAGGAACTCGATGGTGACGGCGATGCCCAGCGGGATCCGGGCGAACGACTGGTAGATCGCCCAGTTCATGACCATCAGAGTGACCCCGAAGCCGAGGGCGACCAGCCAGTCCCGGCGCGAGCGGCCGCGTACCCGGGGCCGGGCGACGACCAGCAGCACGACCGCCGAGGTGACCAGGCGCAGCCATACCATCGCCGTCGGCGGGACCAGGGCGAACAGGTCCTTGGCGATCGCCGCCCCGAACTGCACCGAGACGATGCCGGCCAGCACGAGCCAGACCGCGGGGATGCGCTGCACGGCCGCCACCGTAGTGGCGAGATGTCAGAACCCAGCTGAGCCGGGGCTCAACTGGGTTCTGACCGGTGGAACGTGAGGCGTTACCGCAGCTCGCCGGCCGGCGGCTCGGCCGGTCCCTCGGTGAAGCCCTCGACGATGCCGCCGAACTCCACCGGCGGGACGTCCGGAGCGGCCTCCCGCGGGTTCCCGGTGAAGGTGAACGGATCCTCCGACCCCGGGTCGGCCACGTCGACCACCACGATCTCGCCCGGCTTCAGCTCCGAGAACAGGATCTTCTCGGCGAGGATGTCCTCGATGTCGCGCTGCAGCGCCCGCCGCAGCGGCCGGGCTCCCAGCACCGGATCGTAGCCCCGGGTCGCCACCAGCGTCTTGGCCGCGGGCGTGAGCTCGATGCCCATGTCCTTGTCCTTCAGCCGGATCTCGATCTGGGCCACCATCAGGTCGACGATGTGCTCGATGTCTTCCTGGCTGAGCTGACGGAACACCACGATCTCGTCGACGCGGTTCAGGAACTCCGGACGGAAGTGCTGCTTGAGCTCGTCGGAGACCTTGGCCTTCATCTTCTCGTAGTTGTTGTCGGCGCCGCCCGCCGCGCTGAAGCCCAGGGACACGCTCTTGGCGATGTCCCGGGTGCCCAGGTTGGTGGTCATCACGATCACGGTGTTCTTGAAGTCGACCACCCGACCCTGTGCGTCGGTCAGCCGGCCCTCGTCCAGGATCTGCAGCAGCGAGTTGAAGATGTCCGGGTGGGCCTTCTCCACCTCGTCGAACAGCACCACGCTGAACGGCTTGCGCCGCACCTTCTCGGTGAGCTGGCCACCCTCCTCATAGCCGACGTACCCCGGCGGTGAGCCGAAGAGCCGGGACGCCGTGTGCTTCTCGGAGTACTCGCTCATATCCAGCTGGATCAGCGCGTCCTCGTCCCCGAACAAGAACTCGGTCAACGCCTTGGTCAGCTCGGTCTTGCCGACACCGGACGGTCCGGCGAAGATGAACGAGCCACTCGGCCGCTTGGGATCCTTCAGACCCGCACGGGTACGCCGGATCGAGCGGGACAGCGCCCTCACGGCATCGTGCTGGCCGATGTAGCGCTTGCCGATCTCGTCTTCCATCCGCAGCAGCCGGGCCGACTCCTCCTCGGTCAGCTTGAAGACCGGGATGCCGGTGGCGGTGGAGAGCACCTCGGCGATGATCTCCTCGTCCACCTCGGCTACCACGTCCAGGTCGCCGGACTTCCACTGCGCCTCACGCTCGGCGCGCGCGGTGAGCAGCTTCTTCTCGTCGTCCCGCAGCCCCGCCGCCCGCTCGAAGTCCTGGGCGTCGATGGCCGCCTCCTTCTCCAGGCGCACCGCCGCGACCTTCTCGTCGAACTCGCGCAGGTCCGGCGGAGCGGTCATCCGGCGGATCCGCAGCCGGGCTCCGGCCTCGTCGATCAGGTCGATTGCCTTGTCCGGCAGGAAGCGGTCGGAGATGTACCGGTCCGCCATCTGCGCCGCGGCGACCAGCGCCTCGTCGGTGATGGTGATCCGGTGGTGCGCCTCGTAGCGGTCCCGCAGCCCGCGCAGGATGTCGATGGTGTGTGCGATCGACGGCTCGGCCACCTGGATCGGCTGGAAACGGCGCTCCAGCGCGGCGTCCTTCTCGACGTACTTGCGGTACTCGTCGAGGGTGGTCGCACCGATGGTCTGCAGCTCGCCGCGAGCCAGCATCGGCTTGAGGATGGAGGCCGCGTCGATGGCTCCCTCGGCCGCACCCGCGCCCACCAAGGTGTGGATCTCGTCGATGAACAGCACGACGTCACCGCGGGTCTTGATCTCCTTGAGCACCTTCTTCAGGCGCTCCTCGAAGTCACCGCGGTAGCGCGAGCCGGCCACCAGCGCACCGAGGTCCAGGGTGTAGATCTGCTTGTCCCGCAGCGTCTCGGGCACGTCGCCGCGGACGATGGCCTGCGACAGGCCCTCGACCACGGCGGTCTTGCCGACGCCCGGTTCGCCGATCAGCACCGGGTTGTTCTTGGTCCGGCGACTGAGCACGGTCATCACCCGCTCGATCTCGGTCTCCCGACCGATGACCGGGTCGAGCTTGTTCTCCCGCGCGGCCTGGGTCAGGTTGCGGCCGAACTGGTCCAGCACCATCGAGGACGACGGCGTGCTGCCCTGCTCCGGCGCTCCGGCCGTGGCCGCTTCCTTGCCCTGGAAGCCGCTCAGCAGCTGCAGCACCTGGTTGCGGACGCGATTGAGGTCAGCGCCCAGCTTGACCAGCACCTGCGCCGCGACACCCTCACCCTCGCGGATAAGGCCCAGCAAGATATGCTCGGTACCGATATAGGAATGGTTGATCTGTAAAGCTTCGCGCAGGCTCAGTTCCAAGACCTTTTTGGCGCGAGGCGTAAAAGGTATGTGTCCACTCGGGGACTGCTGGCCGTGCCCGATGATTTCCTCGACCTTCTGGCGAACCGCCTCGAGGGAAATGCCGAGGGACTCCAGTGCCTTGGCGGCAACGCCCTCACCCTCATGGATCAGACCAAGGAGAATATGTTCTGTGCCGATGTAGTTATGGTTCAACATCCGCGCCTCTTCTTGCGCCAGAACGACGACGCGGCGCGCCCGGTCGGTGAACCGTTCAAACATGCTGTGCTCCTCGCTCGCGATGCGGCCCCCGGGCATCAGGCCCGAGGTGGCGCCGCGCTCCTCACTGTAGTCGCCCGGCTCACGCCGACCCCAGGGTCGAGGCCGGGTGTGGCGGGACCTCCGGCGTCGAGCACCTCCCACCAGTAAGCACCCGCGGTGTTGCGGCAGGGCAACGACCTCGGGCACCAATGGTTACAACCGGCCAAGCGAGCCAGATGTTCCGCCACAGCTGATGCGCGGATATTCCTTGGAACACGGATCCGCCCCGGGCGAACGCGCTGTTCGCCCAGGGCGGAATGGTGCAATTCTTACGGCGTCGTCAGGCGTGAGCCTTCTCGTACGCCTCCCGCACATCGGCCGAGACCCGGCCCCGGCTGCTCACGTCGTGGCCCTGGGACTGGGCCCACGCCCGGATGTCGCTGGTGCTGGCCGATGATGACGACTTGGCCGCCGTGCCACGCTTACGCCGGCCGCCGGTCTTGCGGGCATGTCCGAGCCAGGGCGAGATCGCCTCGCGCAGGCTGGCCGCATTCCTTGCGGACAGATCAATCTCGTACTCGGTTCCGTCGAGTGCGAAGCTGACAGTCTCGTCGGCGGTTCCCCCGTCGTAATCGTCTTCGAGAATGATCTGCACTCGTTGCGCCATGCGATACCTCCGTGTTGTGGTGATAAGTGGACTACCTGACGACGAAACAATACACTCAAAGGCAATTCCGGTGATCACCGGGAGGGCGATATCGAACAGTGGTGCGGAATGGAGATTGTGTCGCGGCGCAATCCAACCCGGTGGCCCGCTGCGGTCGCGTTCTGGCAAAGTCCGGTCGCCATCCGACCGCAATAGCCGCCGGCCTGCGCACTCGGCAATCACGGCCGGCATTGCCTCGGCGAGCCCGCTCCCCACGGCGGTGCAGCACCCGACTCCGGCGTCGGGCACCATGAGCCTCATGCTCCCCCAAGAGCCGCTGCCGGCGCCGATGGCGCGCAGCTGGTTCGACACCTGGCTGGACTGCGCCTACGGACCCGGTGGCTTCTGGCGACGACACTGGCCGGGCGAGCACTTCCGGACCGCGTCGGCCACCAGCCCGCTGGTGGCCGACGCCCTGGCCGCGGTGGCGGACCGGCTGTCGGTCCCGGCCATCGTCGACGTCGGCGCAGGGGGCGGGGAGCTGGTTCGTGCGCTGGCCGGCCGACCACCGCCGCGCCGGCTCGGCGCGATCGACCTGCGGCCACGGCCATCGGCGTTGCCTGCCGAAGTCGCCTGGGCCGAGGACCTGTGGGACGTGCGCTACGCCCGCTGGACGACCGGGCAGGCGGAGGATCTGCTGGCCGGAAACGACGCCGTGCTGGTCGTCGCCGCCGAATGGCTGGACGACCTGCCCTGCCCGGTGGTGCACCGGGAGGCCGACGGCTGGCGCGAGGTGCTGGTCGACGAAGGCGGGACCGAGCGACCCGGTCCGCGGCTGGCCGATGCCGAGCTGGCCTGGGCCGACCGGTGGTGGCCGTCGGGACGGCGGGCCGAGATCGGTCTGGCCCGAGACCGGGCCTGGTCGGCCCTGGCGGCGGTGGTGCGGCGCCGTGGCGGCGGTCTGGTTCTGCTCGACTACGGCCATGACCGGGACAACCGGCCGGAGGAGGGGTCCTTCGCCGCGTACCGGGACGGCCGGCGGGTTCCCCCGACGCCGTCCACGGAGGTGAACCTGACCGCACACGTGAGCCTGGATGCCGTCCGTGCGGCCGGCGAGGGCGCCGGGTTGCGGACGGTCCTCGACGCCCGCCAGGACGAGGCCCTGGCCCGCCTGCTCGCGGCCGGCCATCCCGACGTCGATCCGCTGCGCGACCTCGCCCGCCGCAGCGAGCGCACGGCCCTGGGGTCCGCGTCCGGCTGGGGTACCCACCGCTGGCTGATCCAGGTCTCCTGAACAGCCTGATGCCCTCCGAAGGAGTGCGGCCGGCGACGGAGGAAGGCGCGACCCGCCTCACCTAGGCTGCCGCTATGGCCACGCGGCGAACGGTGCTGCTGCTCCGGCACGCCCAGACCGAGGACACCCGCCCCGGCGGCACGGACCTCGACCGGTGCCTGACGGCGTACGGGACCGAGCAGGCCCGGGCGGTCGGGGCCTATCTGAGCGGTCAGCGGCTGACGGTCGACGCCGTGCTCTGTTCTCCGGCGGTCCGGACGCGGCAGACCCTGGCCGACCTCGGCCTGCCGCTGCCCGACGGGAGCCGGCTGGACATCAGTTCGGACTACTACAACGCCGGGTCGGACACCTTGGTCGAGGCGCTACGCGGCCTGGACCCGAGCTGCCGGACCGTGCTGCTGGTCGGGCACGCACCCGGCGTGCCGGGGGTGGCGTACGAGCTCGCCGACCCGGAGACCTCCGACCCGGGAGCCCTGGCCGCGATCGACGGCCGGTTCCCCGCCGCCACGCTGGCCCGGCTCGAGTTCATCGGGGACTGGGCGGACCTCGAGACGGCCGCCCTGGTCGACGTTCGGCTCCCGAAACGGTGACCGGACCCGAGCGACTGCGGGTCCTGGTGGGCTCCCTGGCTCCCGGAGTGCTGCCCGTCGTGACGGCGGAGCCGCCGGCCGGCACGATCCTGATCGACCTCGGGCCTGACCACCCCAGCCAGGCGGGCCTGCTCGAGCTCCGGCTGTGGACCGCCGACGGGGTGATCAGCTCCGCCGAGGTGGCGATCGGGGCGATGCACCGTGGG
>DASQVF010000276.1:0-2656 GCA_035640915.1 Propionibacteriaceae bacterium | reverse complement strand
GTGGGTTTCCTCGCGTGAGTGACCTGGCGCGGGCGAGCGGCCACGCGACGGCCCATGATAATGGCGCGGCCTCACGACGCGGGCGAGCTCTCCTGTTCAACCAGCCACGCGTCTACCCGGCGCTCCGCCTCCTGTCACGGGCCGACAAGATGCAGAACGGGTGACCCGCTGGGTCGGCGAGCACGAACAGTGGCTCATCGAGGTCCTCCGACCGGTCGAACAGCTCTCGGGCACCCAGGTCGAGCGCCCGTTGCCGTTGGGCGTACAGGTCCTCGACGGCGGGAACCCGGGAGTCCAGGTGCAGCATCTGCGGCCGCGGACCCTCGGGCCACGTCGCCCGCGGTAGCTGGTCGACCTGCTGGAACGCCAGCCGGTGCGGTCCGTTCGGGTCCTCGAGCACGAGCCATTCCTGGCCCTTCGGGTCCGGCTCGCCGGCGGACGGCGGCTCGTCGCCGGCCCGGTAGCTCAACCCGAACAGCTCGCGGTAGAACTCGGCGAGCCCCCGCGCATCCTCGGTGTCCAGCACGGTACTGACGATCACGGGCGGCTGGCTCTCGACGCTATCGGCCATGTCGGCATCCTGTCAGGTCGCACCCTAGGCTTCGCCGGGTGACGTCGGAACCGTTGCCGCGCAGCTCGCCGGCCGCCGAAGAAGTGTCGGCCGCGGGCATCGCGGCGTTCCTGGATGCCGCCGAGGCCGATCCCGGCATCGCGCTGCACAGCCTGATGGTGCTGCGCCATGGGCGGGTGGTCGCGGAGGGCTGGTGGGCGCCGCACCGTCCGACCGACGCGCGCCAGCTGTACTCGGTGAGCAAGAGCTTCACCGCAACCGCGCTCGGTCTCGCACTGGCGGAGGACCGGCTCGCGCTGACCGACCTCGTGGTCGACCACTTTCCCGACCTGGCGTCGGTGGCCGGCCCAGTGGCCAGGACGATCACCGTGGAGCACCTGGCCCGGATGGCGACCGGCCACCACGACGACACGTTGCCCGCGATGCAGCAGGGCGACCGGGCCGAGCCGGTACGCAGCTTCCTCGGCGTCGAGCCGGCGTCGCCGCCGGGGTCGGTGTTCGCCTACAACAACGGCGCGACGTACACCCTGGGGGCGATCCTCCATGCCCGCACCGGAGAGCCCCTGACGGCGTACCTGCAGCCACGGCTGTTCGACCCGCTGGGCATCGCCCCGCCGTTCTGGGACACCATGGGCGGACCCCGCCAGGTCGGGTTCTCCGGCCTGCACCTGACCACGGAGGACGTGGCGCGCCTCGGTCTGCTGTACGCCCGGGCGGGGCAGTGGCAGGGGCATGCGGTTCTCCAGCCGCGTTGGGTGGCCGAGGCGACCAGCGCGCTCACGCCGAACCCCGGGGAGCCGGTGCCCGACTGGCAGCAGGGCTATGGCTACCAGTTCTGGCGGTCCCGGCACGGCTACCGGGCGGACGGGGCCTTCGGACAGTTCTGCCTGGTCCTGCCCGAGCAGGACGCCGTGGTCACGATCACCAGCGAGACGGAGCTGATGCAGCCGCTGCTCGATCTCGTCTGGGGCCACCTGCTGCCCGCCCTGTCCGGACGCGGCGGGAGTGACGACCAGCTGGCCGAGCGGCTGGCCACTGCGGCCCTGCCGGTCGAAGGAGCCGGCCCCTACTCCGGCGACGAGTGGACCACCGCTCGCTCGGTCACGCCGGCCGTCGACGGGAGCGGCTGGTCGCTGACGCTGACCGATGGGGACCAGGTGCTCGTGATCGGCTGCGGGAACGGTCAGTGGCAGCGGACCGCCGTGCCGGTCGGCACGGACCGGGTACTCCTGGTCGAGGCGCAGGGGCGATGGCCCGATCCCGACACTTTCGTTGCCGAGCTGGTCCTCGTTCAGTGCCCGCACCGGATGACCGTCACCTTCCAGCCGGGCACCGGTCGCTCCGCCGCCCGCTGGCGTACGGTCCCGCTCCGTTCGCCGTCCCTGGTCGGACTGGCCGCGCCTCCGACTTCCCGCTAGCCACTCCTTCTTCCCGGCCGCTACAGCTCGCGGGAAGAAGGAGTAACTCGCGTGATGTCGGCGTGGTTCGGTCCTATCGCCCCCCATGACCAGGTGCGATGATCTTCTCGTGGCCGTCGAACCTCGCATGATCGCGTTGGGGTTCGGCAAGTTCGCGCGGGCGGACCGGATCTTCGCCCTTGAGCCGCTGTTCGGCGAGGAGCGCGGCTACGGGCGCCGCACCCGGGTCTGGGTGGAGGGCATCGCGGATCCGATCATCGCCTCCCGCACGGAGGGCACGATCCTGCGCGACATGGGCCAGGAGCAGGTGGCCGACGCGACGATGGTCGACGAGGCCCTGGACCTGGCCTCCCGGCTGGCCAAGGCCGCCGACATCGGCCGGGTCGACCTGAACGACCTCGGCCGCCGGGCCCGACGCCTGCTGGCCGCCACGACCTTGCCGGACCAGCCGCCGCTGCCCTAGTCCCCGATGCCATGCTGGTCGGCGATGTTCGAGGGATTCCGGACCGAGTACGTCGACGTGGGGGAGGCGACCCTGCATGTCCGCTACGGGGGTGAAGGTCCGCCGGTACTGCTGCTGCACGGGCATCCGCGGACCTCGGCCACCTGGCACCGGGTCGCGCCCCGTCTGGTGGAGCAGGGCTTCCGGGTCGTCTGTCCCGACCTG
>DASQVF010000275.1:0-4150 GCA_035640915.1 Propionibacteriaceae bacterium | reverse complement strand
ACGCCGTCGAGTACGTTTCCGGCGACCTGGCCACCGGCGAGGGCATCGCCGACGCCGTACGCGGGGTCGAGACCGTCGTGCACCTGGCCGGGAACGCCAAGGGCGACGGCGACCTGGCCCGCACCCTCGTCGGCGCCGCCGCCGAGGCCGGCCGGCCGCACCTGGTCAACATCTCCGTGGTCGGCGCCGAGCGGGTGCCTGTCGTCAGCGGCGTCGACCGGGCCATGTTCGGCTACTTCGCGGCCAAGCGGGAGGCTGAGTTGGTCGTGGCGGAGTCCGGGCTGCCCTGGACCACGCTCCGCGCCACCCAGTTCCACGAGCTGACCCTGACCACCGTCCGGGCGCTGGCCAAGCTGCCGGTGACTCCGGTCTCGGCCGGGTTCCGGTTCCAGCCGGTCGACGGTGACGAGGTGGCGGCCCGACTGGTCGAGCTGGCCCTCGGCGACCCGGCCGGCCTGGTTCCCGACCTCGGCGGACCGGAGGCGTACGGGATGGACGAGCTGGTCCGGAGCTACCTGAGGGCCACCGGTCGGCGACGGCCGCTGGTCACGCTCCGGCTCCCGGGCGCGGCGGCCCGGGCGATCCGGGAGGGCGCGAACCTGGCCCTCGACCGGGCGGTGGGCATCCGGACCTGGCCGGAGTTCCTGTCGGCCCAGGCGTCGGTGTCGGTCGTTACGGGTTAGCCGGTCGGCTGGCCACGACATGGCCGATACCGTTGATGGTTGTCGGCCCGCGGGTCACCGTGGTGAAGCCGGCCCCGGTCAGCAGCCCGACCGCCTCGTCCAGGGCCCGCGCGTGCTCCGGGTGACGGGTGTGCAGCCGAGCCAGTGGGGTGAAACCGGCACCTCCGGCGCCGTCGAACTCGGCGATCAGCACCCGGCCGCCGGGGCGCAGCACCCGATACATCTCCCCGACCGCCGTCGCCCGGTCGTCGCGGGCAACGTGGTGCAGCGCCAACGTGCAGGTGACCGCGTCGAACGTCCCCTCCGGGAACGGCAGCTGCTGGGCTCGCGCCGTCGCGAAGGTGACCGGGCGACCCCGGCGACGGTTGGCCCGCTCGGCGCGGCTGACCATCTCGCTCCCGGCATCCACCCCGTCGACGGAGCCGCCCGGAGTGACCCGGTCGGCCAGCGCGAATGCCAGCTGACCGGTACCGGAGCCGATGTCGAGCACTCGTTGCCCCGGCTGCAGGTCGAGCCGGTCGAGCAGCTCGTCGCGCCACCGCTTGCCCCGGCGCCACCACACCCGCAGACCGAGGTCGTAGAGCCAGGCCCAGCGAATCACCGCGTCCTGGTCGCCAACCGGGTGGTTGTGGCTGTGTCCCCTCACGTTTGCTCCCTCCGTCCCTGCCGCCACATCGTAGGCCGGGAGATATTGACTAGGGGTAATCCATAGTCAAATACTGGAGGAGTGCCCCCTTCCGCTCCGGCGGTCACCCGCGCGTATCGGTCCGCCTCTCGCACCGGCCAGGCCCGGCGTACCCGGGAACGGATCCTGGCGGCGGCGACGGCCCAGTTCCTGGCCCACGGGTACGCGGGCACGACGATCCGGGCCGTGGCGCGGGCCGCGCACGTCTCGGTGCCCCTGATCGAGGCCACCTTCGGACCGAAGCCGCGGCTGCTGAAGGCCGCGATCGATGTGGCGATCGCCGGCGACGACGAGCCGGTCGCAATGCTGGACCGGGAGTGGGTGCGGGCGGCGGGTGGGGCGCCGTCCGCGGAGCGATTCCTGGGCATTGTCGCGTCCGTGCTGGCCCCGGCGCAGTCCCGCTCGGCCGGTCTGGTGCTGGCCGCGCTGGAGGGATCGGCACGCAGCGCGGAGCTCGCCGAGCTCTCCGACCAGCTGGTCGAGCAGCGGGCGACCACCGCCGGCTGGGTGGTGGCCTCGCTCGGCCGGATCGCGCCGCGACCGGCGGGGCTGGCGGAGGCGGAGGCGGTGGACACGCTGTGGGCGCTGATGGATCCGGCGCTGTTCGACCGGCTGACCCGCCAGCGGGGCTGGACCGTACGCCAGTACCAGGAGTGGTTCGCCCGGGTCGCGGAGCGGCTGCTCACGACCGATCCGACCGACGGCCCACCCGAGGAGGCCCCGTCATGAGCGCTCATCCCACCGAGCCGTATGTCCAGCTGCCGGCGGAGGACATCGCCCGGTCCGCCGCCTTCTACGCCGCGGTGCTCGGCTGGTCGGTCGACGTGGACAGGCACGGCTTCACGGCACCCGGTCTGTCCGGTCAATGGACGGTTGAACGGCCAGTCGCCACCGACGCCGGCCCCATGATCTGGCTCAGCGTGGACCGGCTCTCCCCGACGCTGTCCCGGGTCGAGGAGTACGGCGGCACGGTGCGCGGCCGGCCCTGGCTGGACTCCGGTGAGCGGTTGCTGGTCGAGGTCGACGACCCGGCCGGCAACCGGATCGGCCTGGTCGCTCCGGTCCGGTCCCCGCAGCCGCAGCCGATGCTCGCCGTTCGCGACGTCGAGGCCTCGAGCCGCTGGTACCAGACGCTGCTCGGCCTACGGAGCGACCACGGCGGGCCGCACTACGAGCGGCTGCTGGCCGGCGACACCCTCGTGCTGCAGCTGCACCACCGCGACATCGCCCACCACCACGGCCGGATCGCGGAACCCGGGGCCGAAGTCGGTCGCGGCGTACTGGTCTGGTTCGAGGTCGCCGACTTCGACGACGTGGTCCGACGCGCCACGGAGCTGGCCGCGCCGGTGGCGCGTGCCCCGCACCGCAACCCACCGTCGGGCGAGGGCAACGGCCCCGGCCACCGCGAGCTCTGGGTCAGCGACCCGGACGGCTACACGGTCGTCGTTGCCAGCCCGGACGGCGAGGCGTACGAGACCTGAGAGATTCACGGCGCGATGGAACCGACCAGGGCGCGCATCGCCGAGGCGGAGCTATCCGTCGCGGTCGGGCCGAGGGCGGCGAGGCTGGCGATCAGCGCCGCCACCTCCGTGAAGGTGAGGGTCAGCGGCCGGACCTCGCGGTGACGCGGCAGTCGGCAGCCGCCCGAAGGCCCCGGCACCGTCTCGAGGGGGACGCCGGACTCCCGGAGCCGGGCGAGGTCGCGCTCCACGGTACGGTGGCCGACGCCGAGCCGCTGGGCCAGGTCGGCCGTGGGCACCAGGTCGGCACTGGCACCGAGGATCTCCACCAGGAGCTGCTGTCGCTCCACCCGCCGCAACGTCAGGTGGTTGTCCCGCGAGTCGGCGGCCCGCTGCGCCGCAACCGGTGACTCCACGTGGTCGAAATTACCGCCACCGGCCTGGCGGGGTTGCTCCCTAGGGTCAACGGCATGGGAACCACGACACAGCCTGCGGAGTCCATCGAGGACTTCTTCGCCCGCTACACCGGCTACCTGACCGACGGTGATCTGGACGGCCTGGCCGGCATCTACCACTACCCGTCGCTCGCCGTGTCACCGCACGGGGTTCTGGCCATCACCGACCCACAGCAGACCCGGGACTTCTTCGCCCAGGGCCGGGAGTTCTACCACAGTCGCCAGATCATGGGCGTACGCGCGGACGACATCGTCACCGACATCGAGGTCGGCACCATCTGGGTCGGCCACCTTGTGCTGCAGAACCTCGACGCCGAAGGCAACATGATGGACAAGGAGCGCAATGCCTACCAGGTCGTCACCGTGCCGGACGGCAGTCGCCGGATCGCCGTAACCACGCCACTGGACGCCTGATCGGGCCGATGACCGCAGTTTTCAGGTATCCGGGGCCTCGGGGCGGCCGAACTGCCCGGAAACCTGAAGACTGCGGGCTGAACGTCAGGCCGCGTAGGCGGCCAGGAAGACCCGGACCGCCTCGTCGGCGTAACGGTTCAGCTCCGCGGCGCTGAACAGCGGCTCGTCGGTCGCGTACGCCATGGCCTTGTTGAGCGGGATCGACAGCACCAGCCAGTTGAAGTGCTGGGCGGCCAGCATCGGGTCCGGCACCCGGAGCAGGCGGCGCCGGTCCCAGGCGGTGAACCAGCGCGCGAACTCGGTGAACGACCGCTCCGGACCGGTGGCGTACCAGGCCCTGGCGAGCTCCGGGAACCGCTCCGCCTCGCCGATCAGCATCCGGCGGAGGCGCAGCCGGCCGGGTTGCATCACGTCCGCCAGGTGCCAGCGGGCGAAGTCGCGCAGGTCGGCGGC
>DASQVF010000274.1:0-5545 GCA_035640915.1 Propionibacteriaceae bacterium | reverse complement strand
TGGAACAGACCGTCGAGATGGCGGCGGTTCGCTCCGCCGAGCGGGAGTCCACGCCGCTGACCGACGAGGCGTGGCTGGCCGAGGACGACCAGGAGCCGGTCGACGACGTCCGGGAGCCCGGACCGGCGGCCACGCCCACCGCTCCGCCGAGGCCCACCGCTACGGCAGAGTCCTACCGCTACCGCCCACCCAGCGACCTGTCCGAGCCCGACGCGAACGTTGTGCTCAACGTGGTCTCCACGCTGCTGCGGCGGTACGGCCCGCTGCTCGGGTTCCTGTCCCTGGCGGCGGTGATCGTGATCAAGCTCATCAACCGGCGACGCCGCTGAACGGAAGCAACCGGGAGTTCGCCGTCACGGTCTGTGTGCTGGTGCACCGGGATGAGGGCTGGCTGCTCGGCGTACGCGCACCCGGGCTGGCGTACGCACCCGGTCGGCTCGGTTTGATCGGCGGCCACGTCGAGGCGGACGCCCCAGCCGCGGGCGTGCTGGAGGAGACCGGGCGCCGTGAGGTGGCGGAGGAGGCCGGGCTCGACCTGGCCGGCGTGCCGCTGAGCTATCTGGAATCGGAGTACTTCGTCACCGAGGGCGGCGAGCGGCAGGTGACGGTGACCTTCCTGGCGCCGGCGCCGCCTGGTCAAGACCCCCGGGCGGACGCGGCGGAGCTGACCGAGGTCGGTTGGTACACCGCGAAGCACGCCGCCGCCGACCCGCGATGCCCCCCGTGGCTGCCCGGCCTCCTGCGCCGGGCCGATCAGGCGCTCAGGTCAGCACCCGAAGGCGAACCGTCTCGGGGAGACTGGTGAGCTTGTCCAGCAGCTCCGGGCTGAGGCCGCCGGCGACGTCGGTGATCACGTAGCCCAGGTCGCCCCGGGTGGACAGGCTCTGCCGCTCGATGTTCACCCGCGAGTCGGCCAGCACGCCGTTGACGGTGGCCAGCACCCCCGGCACGTTGCGGTGCACGTGCAGCACCCGGGCGAGCCCGGCGGCGGGCTCGGTGACCACCTGGGGCAGGTTGACCGACATGGAGGTGCTGCCGTGGTCGGCGAAGTCGGCCAGCTTGCCGGCGACGAAGCGGCCGATGTCCTGCTGCGCCTCCTCCGTGGAGCCGCCGACGTGCGGGGTCAGGATCACGTTGGGCAGCCCCTGCAGGCTGGAGACGAACGGGTCTCCGGCCGCCTTGGGCTCCTCGGCGAACACGTCCACCGCCGCGCCGGCGAGGTGACCGCTGAGCAGGTGCTCGCGGAGCGCCTCGTGGTCGACCACGATGCCGCGGCACAGGTTGAGGAACAGGCTGCGCGGCCGCATCTTGGCGAACTGCTCGGCCCCGAACAGCCCCGCGTTCCCCGGCCGGCCGTCGACGTGCAGGGTGACCGTCTCCGCCACCGACAGCAGCTCGTCCAGGCTGTTGCAGCGCTTGGCGTTGCCCAGGGCCAGCTTGTCGGCGACGTCGTAGAAGTAGACCCGCATGCCCAGCGACTCGGCGACGACCGACAGCTGGCTGCCGATGTTGCCGTAGCCGACGATGCCCAGCGTGCGGCCGCGGACCTCGTGGGCGCCCTTGGCCGACTTGTCCCACACTCCGGCGTGCATCGCGGCGTTCTTCTCGGTCAGCCGCCGGGCCAGGGCGATGATCTCGGCGATCACCAGCTCGACCACGCTGCGGGTGTTGGAGAACGGCGCGTTGAAGACGACGGTGCCGCGGTCGGCGGCCGCGGCGAGGTCGATCTGGTTGGTGCCGATGCAGAAGGCGCCGACGGCGAGCAGGTCCGGCGCTGCGTCGAGGACGCGACGGGTGACGTTCGTCTTGGACCGGATGCCGAGCAGCCCCACCCCCGGCAGGGCGCCGATGAGCTCGTCCTCGTCCAGCGCTCCCGGGACCGACTCGACGGCGATGCCTCGCTCGGTGAGCAGCCGCACCCCGTCGGGGTGGATGTTCTCCAGCAGTAGGGCCTTCATGCCGTCCTCGTCACTCGTCCGTCGGGTGCTGCCGTGCCGCCTCACAGTGTAGGAACGTCGCCGGGAGGCTCCCGACGGTTTCTCACCGTCGAGCCGACGGCGCCAGCTCCCGGTAGGCAGCCCAGCGTCCGCGACCCTCGGCGGCGAGCAGGGCGTCGAAACAGGCGTCGGTGAAGGTTTCCGCCGCCGCGGCCAGCAGCCGGTTGACGTTGACCAGCGCCCGGTGCCGGTCGTCGACCGGCGGCCGGTGCCCGGAGCCGAGGGCGAAGACGGTGTCTCCGTCCATCAGTGAGTGCACGGGGGCGATCGCCCGCGCCATGCCGTCGTGCCCGACGGTGGCCAGTCGGCCGGCCTGGGCCTTGGTCAGCGTGGCGTCGGTGAGCAGCACGCCGATGGTGGTGGCCAGGGACGGAGCCGGGCGCCCGTACGCGGTGGCGAGTGCATCGCGTTCGTCCACCGACGGGGTCGTCAGGCGCTGCTCCCGGTCGGCGCGGAGCCGGCCGGTGACCGGATCCACCGGCGATCCGCTCGCATTCACCGCCACCGCGGCACCCACCGAGGTCCCGTCGGCCAGCCGGCGCTCCGCGTAGCCGAAGCCGCCCTTGATCCCGCCGCAGACCGCGCCCGTGCCCGCCCCCACCACTCCGGAGGCGGGCCACTCGGCAGAAGCCGCGGCGTACGCCCGGGCGCCGAAGTCCGCCGTGGGGCGGTTCCGGAAGTGCCCGCCGCGACCGAGGTCGAAGAGCACTGCGGCCGGCACGATGGGCACGACGTGCCCGGGTTCGACCCCGACCGGGAACCCGAGGCCGTCCTGCTCCAGGACGGCCATGACTCCGTCGGCGGCGGCCAGGCCGTACGCGCTGCCGCCGGTCAGCACCACGGCGTTCACCCGCTCGACCAGGTTCCGCGGGTCGAGCAGGTCGGTCTCCCGAGTTCCCGGCCCGCCGCCGCGGACGTCCACGCCGCCGACGGCCCCGTCCGGGGCCAGCACCACCGTGGTGCCGGTCAGCCAGCCGTCCCCGTCGGCGGTGTGGTGCCCGATCCGGAATCCCTCGATCACTCCGCCATTGTCGAGCCTCAGGTGAAGCGCGGACCGCCGGCGTCGTCGGTCAGGCGCCGACGACGGTGAACAGCCGGGAGCGCAGGCCGAACCGGGACTGGAAGGTCGAGCCGGAGACGGTGACCGTGCCCCGGCTGCCGATGATCTTGACGCTGCGGACCCGGCCGCCCCAGGCTCCGGCTCCGTCGCGAGAGGTGACCTGCAGCCTGCGAAGCGTCCCCACCGAGGGCCACTGACGCTGGATCCGAGCCGCCGTGATGGTGCGGGTCCAGGCTTGCGACCGGACCACACCGTCGTACGGATCACGTTGGGCCCGAAGATAGGGGTGGTCGCCCCGAGCGCTGTGGCCGCCGTTGGAGGAGGCGTACTGGGTCAGGGCGACGGTGCCCCGGTAGGTCAGGATCGTGCCGCTGGTGGCGCGGACGGCCGCGTTTCCGCGGGCGGTCTCGGCGCTCACTCCCCGGTAGACCTGACAGGCCGTGGTGTCGCACAGGTCGTAGCCGGAGTAGCGGCGCGTGGTCCGGAGGCGGATCGCGTAGGAGCGGGCGGCGACGGCCTGCGCCCGCACCGCGTCAGCCGGCCAGGAGGTCGGCATCTCGGCCGGGACCACCCCGCGCAGATAGTTCTCCACCGAGACCCGGTTGACGGTACGCCCGCTGGTGCCCCGCTTGATCAACGCCAGAGACCCTCGGTAGGTGCGGATGGAACCGCCGGGCAGCACCAGCCGGACGGTGTTGCTCGGGCTGTGGAAGGACCAGGTGCCCCCGGACAGGCGGGTCGGCTGGACGATGTTGCGGCCGTCAGGAGTGCGGTAGCTCAGCCGGTAACCGGAGCCGAAGCGGCTGATCCGCCAGGACACGTACCTCTCTCCCGTCGGGACGGTGAACCGGCCGCCGACGCCGTCGCGGACGTTGAGACCGGGAGAAGGCCGGACGCGGAGAGACCCGTCGTTGTCGCGGGTGACCCAGACCCTGAGTGCGCTGCCGGCAGGCAGACTGCTCCGCACGGTGCCGGGATAGTAGAACGCCAGGATCCGCTGCCAGCTCAGGCCCGACCGGGCTGCCCCGTAGGCGCCGTACTGGGACATGCCCCAGCCGTGCCCCCAACCGGACCCGCGGACGGTGAAGCTACCGGACTTCGGGGCCACCACCGGGTCGGCCGCCGCCGGCGTGGGCAGCAGGACGGTGAGGCCGCCCAGCAGCAGGGCCACCGACATGCTCAGCAGCCGACGCCGATGGCGGTGCGGAGAGGCGGACGCAGACAGCAGCGGAAGCATCTCGGGGTCCAATCGTGGGGGAAGGTCAGACCTAAGCGTGCAACAGCGGAAAGCGATTGCGCCAGAGTTACGGAAGAAAAATTTTGGGACAGATGTTAAAGAGGAGGTCCCTGCAGCACGAACTCCCGACCCTGAGCAGCGGATGCGTAACAGGCGTCGATGATGACCGAGCGGGTCAGCAGGCTGCGTCCGGAGGCCGGCCGGCCGGACCGGACCAGGTCGAGAAAGTCGGCCACCGCTTCGCGGTGCTCCCCGTCGGGCGGTAGGTCCGGCTGCTCCGTCCGTGCGTCGCCGTCGTGCTCGGTCCACACCTGGATGGAGCGATGCGACGAGGTCGGCACCCACGTGATGCCGGCGCCGCCGTCGGCACCGTAGACGGTGACGTAACACTGGTCCCCGGGCACCCACTGGGCCCAGCTGCTCTCCAGCAGCAGCGTGGTGCCACCGGAGAGCCGCAGGAACGCGGTGGACAGGTCCTCCACGTCGAACCCTCCCTCGGCCACTCCGGTCTTCTCCGTGGCCGAGGCAGCGGCGCCCCGCCCGCGCGGCCCGAACTCCGCGTACGTGGCTGCGGTCGCCGTCCGCGCCAGCGGCTCACCCAGGAGGTACAGCACGATGTCGAGCATGTGGACGCCCAGGTCCATCAACGGACCGCCACCCGCGGTCGCCCGCCGGGTGAACCAGCTGCCCAGGGTGGGGATGCCCTGCCGACGGACCCAGCCGGCCTTGGCGTAGTAGATCGGGCCAAGGCGCCCGTCGTCCATCAGCTCCTTGAGGGCCTTGACCACCCCGCGGCGCCGGTGGTTGAACGACACGTCGAGCACCCGCTGGTTTCGTTCGGCCGCCTCGACCATGCGCTCTCCCGCCTCGGCGTTCTCGGCCAGCGGCTTCTCCGACAGCACGTGCACCCCGGCGTCGAGCGCGGCGATCGCGATCGGAGCGTGCAGCCTGGTCGGGGCGGCGATGCTGAGCACGTCCAGGTCGGCGTTGGCCAGCAGATCCGACCAGTCGTCGAAGCGCTGCTCCGCTGGCACCGTGAACCGCTCCCCCAGCTCGACCAGCAGGTCGGCCTCGTGTCCGGCGAGAGCGACCACGTCGACGTCCGGTAGATCGGCGTACGCGGCCATGTGCTGCTGGCCGGCCCAGCCGAGGCCGACCACTCCGGCGCGTAGCGGACGGCCGCTCACACCGGCTCCCGGACGTTCCCGGCGAACCGCGGAGCCGGCTCGGCCACCACGCCCGGCGGCTCGA
>DASQVF010000273.1:0-9752 GCA_035640915.1 Propionibacteriaceae bacterium | reverse complement strand
GGCGGCCTGGGGATCTCGTACCCGACCACTCCGGTGATCACTGGCAGCGCCAACGGCGTCGGGGAGTACAAGCTGCCCTACACCCGTGACGTCCTGGTGGGCGTAGCGGGACTGAACGCCGGCAGCGTCAAGGTCGACGGCTGGTCGGACTGGACCGTCACCCCCTCGTGGTCCGACGGCAGCCGCAGCATGACGGCGACCATCGGTCACGGTCTGCCGATGTCCTACTACCGCATCAGCGGCGGCACCGCCCAGCTCACCACTGACGGCCCACCGTCGGTCTGGATGAACACCGGTTCGCGGATCGGGTTCAGCATCCGCGGGCACGACTACGTGGCGTACGCCCCGAGCGGGGCCGGCTGGTCGCTGAGCGGGACGACCATCAGCTCCCCGTTGAGCGGCAAGGGCTACTTCACGGTCGCCGTGCTCCCCACCACCTCGAGCAGCACCAACGCCCAGCGGACGGCGCTCGCGGACTCCTACGGCCGGTACGCCCACGCGCACGTCACCGGCACCAAGGTGTCCTACGGCTACAGCCCCACCACCGGCACGGTGAACAGCACCTACGGCTTCACCACCCGGGCCGCCGAGGGCACCGAGACCACCACCGTGGTGTCCCTCTACCGGCATCAGTGGAAGGCGTTGACCGGCGCCACCCCCATCGCCCCGACCTACGTCTCCCCTCGGGGCGCCATGAAGACGCTGGTCGGCGTCAGCTCGTTCCAGACCAGCATGCGGTACGCCGGCATCCTGCCCGAGCTGCCGCAGGTGGCCACCTCCTCCGGCGCGGACAGGGCCACCCTGGTCAACTACCTGAACCAGGTAGCCGGTGACCCCGCCGGGGAGCAGAAGCCCGACACCTACTGGGCCGGCAAGGGCCTGGGCCGGGCCGCGCGGATCGCCGAGATCGCCGACCTGCTGGGCGAGACCGCCACCCGCGACAGAGCACTGACGGCGATGCGGTCCACGCTCACCAACTGGCTCACCGCGTCGGCGGGCGAGACCGACCACCTCTTCTACTACGACAAGAACTGGGGGACCTTGATCGGCTACGACGCCAGCTACGGGTCCGATCAGGAGCTCAACGACCACCACTTCCACTACGGCTACTTCATAGCTGCGGCGGCGACGCTCGCCAAGTTCGATCCGAGCTGGGCCAGGACCAGCCAGTACGGCGGCATGGTGGACCTGCTGATCCGCGACGCCAACAACTACGACCGATCCGACACCCGCTTCCCGTACCTGCGTGACTTCGACATCTACGCCGGCCACGACTGGGCATCCGGGCACGGCTCGTTCGCCTCGGGCAACAACCAGGAGTCCAGCTCGGAGGGGATGAACTTCGCCGGCGCCCTGATCCAGTGGGGCCAGGCCACCGGCAACACCGCGGTCCGCGACGCGGGCGTGTACCTCTACACCACCCAGCAGGCCGCGATCGAGGACTACTGGTTCGACGTCGACGACGCGGTCTTCCCCAGCGAGTTCGGGCACCGCACGGTGGGCATGGTGTGGGGCGATGGCGGCGCCTACGCCACCTGGTTCAGCGCGGAGCCGGAGATGATCCAGGGCATCAACCAGCTGCCGATCACCGGCAGCCACCTCTACCTGGGCTGGAACCCCAGCTACAACAAGATCAACTACGACGAGCTGGTGCGCAACAACGGTGGCGAGCCCACGGTGTGGCAGGACATCCTCTGGGAGTTCCTGGCTCTGGGCGACCCGGACACGGCGTTGAGCAAGTTCCGCGCCAACCCGAACTTCACCTCCGAGGAGGGCGAGAGCAAGGCCCACACCTTCGCCTGGATCCGCAACCTGGCGGCTCTCGGCCTGGTCGACACCTCGGTCACGGCCAGCTCCCCGCTGGCCGTCGCGTTCACCAAGTCGGGTCGGCGGACCTACGTGGCCGCCAACGTGACCTCCTCGGCCCAGACCGTCACCTTCTCCGACGGGACGCGGGTGAATGTGCCGGCCGGCAAGACCGTGACCAGCGGGGCGATCAGCTGGTCGGGCGGCAGCGCCACCGGCGGGTCGGGCGGTCAGAGCCCGGAGCCGACACCGACGCCGACCCCAACACGCACGCCGACCTCCACCCCGACACCAACGTCGACCCCGACGCCGTCTGTGACCCCCACGCCGACCGCGTCCCCGACCCCGAGCCCGACGCCGAGTACCACCGCCCCCGGGCGGCTGTTCCTGCGCCCGGACGGCACTCTGGGTGCCGGTTCCGGCGGCCCGGCCACCGTCTCGTTGGCCCCGGCGAACGGAGAGCACGACGGCACCCCAGTCGGTGCCCTCAGCTTCACCTCGGGCTCGCTGACCGGCAGCCACACCGGCGCCGCACCGACCTTCGACCTGTTCGTCGACGCCGGCATCGCGGTGGGCAACGCCGTCCAGCTGCGGCTGTCCTACGACCTGACCGGCGACGGGAGCTGGGACCGGGTGGAGACCTACCGGTACTTCGCGACCGACCCCAACCCCGGCTACGAGCACTACACCCAGGACAGACAGCTGCTGTCGGCCACCGGCACCCTCGGGAACCTGTCCAAGGGCGTCGTCAAGGCCGAGGTCTGGAACGCGATCGGCAACCGGCCGAGCACGGTGGGAGTGGGGAACCAGTCGGTGCTGAACCTACCGTTCAGGTGAGCGGGGGGCAGCGCTCCGCCGAGCCTGAGCGGCAAGACCGGCCGCGCCCGGAACAACCCGGCGACGTTATGCCCTTCCCCGGACGTTGGCAGAATGGCCGGTTGGGACGTAGCCGAGGAACCAGGAGGACCCATGGCAGCGGAGAGCTCGTTCGACGTGGTCAGCAAAGTCGACCGGCAGGAGGTCGACAACGCGCTGAACCAGGCGGCCAAGGAGGTGCGGCAGCGGTTCGACTTCAAGAACACCGACGCGTCGATCCGCTGGTCCGGCGAGACGATCGAGATGGAGGCCAACTCCGAGGAGCGGGTCAAGGCCGTGCTGGACGTGTTCCAGTCCAAGCTGATCCGCCGCGGTGTCAGCCTCAAGGCGCTGGACGCCGGTGAGCCGCGCGCCTCGGGCAAGCTCTACAAGATCACCGCCAGCACCAAGGAAGGGATCAGCACCGAGAACGCCAAGAAGGTCGCCAAGCTGATCCGGGACCAGGGCCCGAAGAACGTCAAGACCCAGATCCAGGGCGAGGAGCTGCGGGTGAGCAGCAAGAGCCGCGACGACCTGCAGGCGGTCCAGACGCTGATCAAGGAAGCCGACTACGACTTCGCGGTGCAGTTCACCAACTACCGCTGAGCCCGTCCGGGGCCACCCCAGAAAGGACCAACGCCATGGGCTTTCTCGACGGCCTGAACGATAAGGCCGAGGCAGAAGCCGAGGTCTCGGCCACCCAGACAGCAGCCGACGAGGTGGGCGACCTCGGGGAGGCGCCGGCCGCCGACCCGTCCGATGCCACCGTCCAGGCCGCCGACATCGGGAAGGACCCGGTGGAGCCGACGCCGGACCGCACCAGCTGACCGCGGCAAATCCGCCTGACAGGGACCGCCGTACCCTGCCAGGCTTGCGCGGGTGACCTCCCGCATCAGCCACACGACCATCGACGCGCGCGACGCGTACGCCCAGTCGGTCTGGTGGGGCCAGGTCCTCGGCATGTCGGAGGACCCCGAGGACCCCAACGAGCCCGGGCACGAGGAGTGCATGATCTTCAGCCCCGACGGCCGGACGCGGGTGCTGTTCATCGAGGTGCCGGAGCCGAAGACCGACCTCAAGAACCGCATCCACTTGGACCTGCGCCCCACCGAGGGCACCCGGGACCAAGAGGTGGAGCGGCTGCTCGGCCTCGGCGCCACCGTGGTCGCCGACCGCCGCCGGCCCGATGGCTCCGGCTGGTTCACCCTGGCCGACCCGGAGGGGAACGAGTTCTGCGTCCTGCGCGGCGACTCCGAGGTCACCGACCCGTACGCGCACCTGGTCACCGCTCCGGGCTGACATCAGTCGCCCTGAACGGCAGCCGGAGCGGTACCGTCGGCTGGTGCCGAACAGTCTGTTGATCGTCCACGTGGACGTCGCCGTCGTGCCGGATCAGCTCGAGGGTTTCCTGGCGGCGACGGAGGAGAACGCGACCGCGAGCCGGGAAGAGCCGGGCGTGGTGCGGTTCGATGTGCTGAGCGACCGGACCGACCCCAACCACGTCGTCCTGGCGGAGATCTACCGGAACGAGGCGGCGGCCGCGGCCCACAAGGAGACCCCGCACTACTCCCGCTGGCGGGACGCCGTGGAACCGATGATGGCCCGACCGCGGCAGTCCGTCCGGTACGTCAACACCTCCCCGGGCGACGAGGGCTGGTAACCGGTGGCCCGGTTCGACCTTGCGGTCCCGGCCGACATCCGGTTCGGGGCCGGCCGGGTCGGCGACGTGCCGGACGCGCTGGCCGCGCTCGGAGCCAGCCGGGTGCTGGTGGTCACCGGTCGCGACCCGGCTCGGGCGGCGAATGTCCGGTCGGCGCTGGCCGAGCACGGTCTCGCCAGCGAGACCTTCGCCGTCGCCGCCGAGCCGACGGTCGGCCTGGTCCGCGAGGCCGTCGCCGCAGTCGCCGACGCCCACTGTGACGCCGTCCTCGGCTACGGGGGCGGTAGCGCGCTGGACCTGGCCAAGGCCACCGCCGTGCTGGCGACGACCGGCGACGATCCGCTCGACCACCTGGAGGTGATCGGCGCCGGGCGCCCGATCACCGAGCCGGGCCTGCCGTGTGTCGCCGTACCGACGACGGCCGGGACGGGCTCGGAGGTGACCCGCAACGCCGTACTGGCCGGCGACGGAGTCAAGGCGAGCCTGCGCAGCCCGCTCATGCTGCCCAAGGTCGCCGTCGTGGATCCGGACCTGCTGGCCGGCGTACCGAAGCCAACCATCGCGGCCAGCGGGATGGACGCACTGTCCCAACTGATCGAGCCGCTGCTCTCCGCGCGGACCAACCCGTTCACCGACGCGCTGGCCCGCGACGGGATCCGCCGGTCGGCCCGATCGCTGCGTCGGGCGTACCTGGAGGGCATGACCGACCCCGACGTACGCGAGGACCTCGCCCTGGCCAGCCTGTTCAGCGGGCTGTGCCTGGCCAACTCCGGGCTCGGCGCCGTCCACGGTCTCGCGGCGGCGGCTGGAGCGCGGCTGTCCGCCCCGCACGGTGCCGTGTGCGCGGCGGTCCTCGCGGCCGCGGTCGAGGTCAACCTGCGCGCCCTCCGCGACCGGGCTCCGGACCATCCCGCCCTGGCCAAGGCGGCCGAGCTGGCGATCCTGCTCACCGGCGACTTCGACGCCCGTCCCGAGGACACCATCGCCTGGCTGCGGCAGCTGACCGAGGACCTGGCGATTCCCGGACTGGCGAGCTACGGGATCGACCCGGACGAGGCGGCCGCGGTGGTGGCGGACGCCCAGCGCGCCAGCAGCATGCGGGCCAACCCGATCGCGCTGAGCGATGCCGAGGTCAGTGAGATCGTGGCGCGTTCCCGGTAACGAGGATGATGGGGCGATGGGAGAGCAGCGCCAGCCGGAGTGGCTGGAGGCCGGCCCGCGCCCTCTCTCCCCTCGATCGCCCTGGCGCCGCTGGCCGGCGGTCCTGGCCGCCGCGCTGCTGACGGCGGTCGTTGCCGTGGCCGGGGCGCGATCACTCGACGGCCCGGCCAGCCCCGGCGAACACGACGGCGGCCGGCAGGAGTCATCCAGCTCGCCGACCCCGCAGGCCACCACCATCCCGCCCGGTCCACCGGTGGTGAGTCGCGGTCCGCAGCTCGCGGACGCGGGTCGCTGGGAGGTGTACGGCCGCAGCGAGACAGCGGTGGTCCGGCTGGAGCTCGGCTCCGGGCGGATGACCCGCACCCCGGCACCCCCGGTGACGGCGGGAGGCTGGGTCAGCCTGCTCGCCACCGGAACCGGCGTCCTCGTCCGCCCGGTGCGCGGCACGGCCGGCTACCAGGTGCCGAACGGGAAGCCGGCGGAGCCGTTGCCGCCCGCTCTGGGCCGGGGCGGCGTGATGCTGCCGGGACCCGAGCCGGACCAGGTGTGGATCAGTGGCACCAGCCGCTTCTCCAGCCGCGGTGAGATGCTGCTGGCCTCGCTCAGCGCCGGCTGGATCCGGGTGCAGGCCAGCCTGCCCGTCGACATCACCGGCCCGGTCCAGTCCGACGGTGCCGGCTCCTACTACGTCGGATCGACCGGCGGAACCTACGTGCGTGTGCCCGGCGGTTACCGGCGGATCAGTACCGGCAGCGTGCTCGCAGCGTCGCGCGGCAGCCTGCTGAGTGCGGAGTGCGACCAGCGGCTGCAGTGCCGGCACCTGCTGGTCGACCGCCGGACCGGCAGCCGTCGACCGGTCCGCCTGCTGCCCACCTTCAACGCCGGCCTCGCCCTGGTCTCCCTCTCCCCCGACGCCCGGTACGCGGCCGTGGCCTACCGGCTCGGCACCCAGTCGCCGGCGCTGCACGTGATCGACCTGAGGACCGGGGTCGACCGGGAGGTGGCGGCGGCGCCCGACGCGGCCGTGGCCACCGGATCCGTGGCCTGGTCGCCGAACAGCGACTACCTGGCGGTGGTCGGGGCGCAGGGCCGGCTGACCATCGTCGCGGCGGCGACCGCAGAGCCGGTCCCGCTCGGGGCCGAGGTGCCGACCGTCGCCCAGGTCGCGTCGGCACCTTAGTGTCCCGAGTCCGAAGTTCCTTGGCATCCGGCGTCGTCCGAGTGCGTGCATCGCAAGGCCGACGAGGGAGGGATGCCGAGTCGCATCGCGACCGAGGAGAACGCAGCGAGGTGCGTGCTCGGGCGGCGTCCGGTGGCAAGAGACTTCGGACTCGGGACACTACGCTGCCGCCATGACTGCGGAGCACTCCCTGCCCCCGGCGGGTGACCTGGCGAAGTGGTGCGCGTACGCCGCCGCCGGTCTGGGCGGCGCCAACCTCGTCACCCTCGGACTGTTGTACACCGTCGAGGTGCCCCGCAACGGGCCATACGTGTTCGGTGCTCTCAACGACTTCGGCAGCGGGCTCTACTTCCTGAGCAGCATCCCCGTGCTCCGGAAGATCTCCCGCCGCCTCGAGCAGGACGACCCGATCAGCAAGGCTGCGCTCGGCACGATTGTCGGGTCCTCGGTCGCGGCGGCCGGCAGCAGCTTTCTGCTGGCCCTGCACAAGATTCCCTTCGCCCCGTCGACGGCCGTCAGCGTCGGCGCCATCCTCGTCCAGTCGGCCTGGCTGACCGCCGCGAGCGCACGGCTGGCCCGCCGCGGCGGCTGGCCGAGAGGGCTGGCCCGTCTCGGCCGGGGCGCCGGCATGGCCATGCTGGCCGGAATGCCCATCCTGTCCCTGGGCTATCTCGCGCCGGCCGGGTCGGCGCTGCGGAAGGCGCTGTTCGCCGTCGGCGGCACGCTGGGCGGGACCGCGTGGGTGAGCTGGCCACTGTGGTACCTGCTGGTCGGCCGGACCTTGGCCGCCGAGGGCAGAGCTGCGCCCTGAGCCTGTCGAAGGGCCGGAGAATGGGGCTTCGACAAGCTCAACCCGCTGGGTCTGAGCGATAGGCCAGCTCCGCCTGCAACGGATGAGCCGGCCGCGGCGAGTACCAGTCATGGACCGATTTCCCGCCCGCCCGACTGTTCCGAGAGTTGTCGGCGCCGCTGTGCTTCTCGCCGGCGTCCTGGTCGCCCTGCCGGTGCTGAGCGCCGGGGACCGGCCACTGCTGGGGCGCAGCTCCACGGCGTACGCGGGGAGCTTGAAGCCGTTCCCCAGCTGCGGCAAGGTCCTGCAGTACTTCAAGGACCAGGCGCCCGACCACCTGATCGAGCGGACCGGCGGCGGCAGCGCGGTGGCCGCCCGAGCGGACCGGCAGGTTGCGATGGCCGCCGAAGACGCGTCGGGCGGCGCCACCGCGGCCAGCGAGCCACCGGACCACTCGACGACCAACGTCCAGGAGGCCGGCGTCGACGAGCCCGATCTGATCAAGACCGACGGGCGCCGGATCGTCGCGGTCGCGCAGGGGCGCGTACACCTGATCGAGCTCGACGGGGGCACGATGACCCGACGGGCGACGCTGCCCGACTCGGGGGTGCGCCATGTCTTCCTGTCCGGCGACCGCCTGCTGGCGTTCGGCGGCCGACCGGACCAGGGGTTCGAGTCCGGACTCCGCTGGCCCGGCGCCCGGGCCGTCCTGGCGCTGTACGACATCGCCGACCTGAGCGCTCCCCAGCCCGTCGCCTCCCTGTCGATCGACGGCGACGTCCTCGACGCCCGGCTCGTCGGGACGCAGGTGCGGGTGGCGACGGTCTCCTCGCCCGACGTGGACGCGCCGTCGCCCGACTTCACCCGCTCCGGCGAGATCTCAACGAAGTCGAAGGCCGAGCTGCACGCCGCCATCGCGCGGACGACGGTCGACGACTGGGTCCCGACCTACACCCTGCGGGACGGCACCGGGGCACCGGTCAGCCGAGGACGTTTGGTGGAGTGCCGCGACCTGGCGCGTCCCGCAATCTTCTCGGGACTCGACACGGTGGCGGTGTCGACGTTCGACCTGAGGTCGGCGCTGGAGTCTCGCCAGAGCGTGGGTGTCGTCGCCGGTGGGCAGCAGATCTACGCGACCGACGCATCGACGTTCATCAGCAGCGCGGAGTGGCACACCGACGGCTCCTCGGCCTCGACGAGTGTGCACAAGTTCGTCACCACGCCCTCGGGGAAGAGCAGCTACCGCGGATCCGGGGCGGTTCCCGGAACGCTGCTCAACTCCTACGCCATGTCGGAGTACCGCGGAGTGTTACGCGTCGCCAGCACGGTCTCGGAACGCCGCGGCTGGGCCAACCCCCGTTCGGCAACCGAAGGGATGGTCACCACGCTGCAGGAGCGCGACGGCGCCCTTGCCCAGCTCGGTCAGGTCGGCGGGCTGGGCCGAGAGGACAACGAGTCGATCCATGCGGTTCGGTTCATCGAGGAGCGCGCGTACGTCGTGACGTTCCGCCGGACCGACCCGCTCTACGTACTCGACCTACAGGATGCGGCGGCGCCTGCGGTCGTCGGCGAGCTGAAGATCCCCGGCTACTCGGGTTACCTGCACCCGATCGGGAACCACCTGCTGCTCGGAGTCGGGCAGAGCGGCGGGATGCCGGGCGGCGACGTGGCGCCGGGCCCCGCTGAGGCGGACGGGGTGCAGTTCTCACTGTTCGACGTCGCGAACCCGGCATCGCCCCGCCGGATCGACACCCAGACCTACGGGAGCGGGGCGGCGACCGCGGAGTTCGACCCACGGGCGTTCCTGTACTGGGCACCCCGCGACCTGGTCATCGCGCCGACCACCCTGTACGGGAGTGCGAATGGGGCGAAGGCGTCCAGCGGGCTGGTGCTGCTCCGCGCCGGCGCCGACGGCCTGACGGAGGTCGGCCACCTCGCCACCGGCGACGACGGCGTGGCCTCGCGTTCGGTGGTCGTCGGTGATCGGGTCTACGCGCTGTCGGACCGGGCTCTCCAGGCCCACAGCCTGGACACGTACCGCGAGGTCGAGAGGGTGACCTTCTAGGGCCAGGTTTCAGGCGATCCGGCCGAGGCCGGCCATCGGGCGCCGGTTGTCGAGAAGGATGTCGCGGATCCGCTCGGCGTCCCCACCTTCCTGGTCGGCCATCAGGGCCAGGAGCTCGTCAACCTCGCTGGGGCTCCGGTAGCTGGCCAGCTCCCGCTGCAGGGTCAGGTGCTCGGCCCGCTCCTGGCGGCGCTCGCGAACCTGGTCACGGATCGTCGTCATGCGCTCACGGAGG
>DASQVF010000272.1:0-6886 GCA_035640915.1 Propionibacteriaceae bacterium | reverse complement strand
GTCGCCGGTGAACAGCCCCAGCACCACCAGCGGGAGGACCGTCAGCATCAGCAACGGGATGCCGATCGCCACGGTCAGCAGCAGGGTGACGATCGGCTTCCACCAGCGGAACCGTGGTCCGCGCAACATCTGGTGGTAGGGAACCGGCTCCGTCGGCAGCGCGCTGACCGGCACGGGCGGGATCGGGTACGGGGTCGGGGTGTACGCCGGGGTCAGCCCGTTGCCCGGCGGCGGCAGGATGCCCGGCGGATAGGCCTGCGGTGCACCGACCGGTCCTTCCGGGTAGGGCTGGCCGGCAACCGGGCCGCTCGGGTACGCCGGTGGTGGGTAGGGCGGAGGCGCGTACGGGTTCGGCGTCGGGTGCGGGTGAGGCGGCGGGAACCCGGCCAGCGCCGGGTCCGGCTCGGGGTTCTCCGGGGGCCGCTGGTCACCGAGAAATGGGGAAGTCATCTTCCCTCAAGTGTGCCAGCGCGCGTCGAGTCCCAGCCTCCGCCACCTGCTCAGACTTGCGGCCGAGACAGGTGGCGCAAGGCTGAGCAGGTGGCGCGACAGGTTCCTTAGTGGCGGGCGCTGTTGGTCGGATCGACGCGCCGGGCCTCGACCGACTCCCGCTCCACCTCGACCGTGTCCTCCACTGCCTCGCCGGGCTCGGTGGCCGGCGGGGGGGCGATCGAGGCCTGGGCCGCGTTCGCGTCGGCGATCGACACCGGTCGCCGGGTGCTGATGATCACGGCCACGAGAATGATCGCGAGGGCGATGCCGGCGATCAGGTAGCGCAGCGGGCTCGGATCGGTGCTCAGCGCCGACATGCTGACGACGGCGGGGGCGATCAGGACCGCGACCAGGTTCATCACCTTGATCAGCGGGTTGATGGCCGGACCGGCGGTGTCCTTGAAGGGGTCACCGACCGTATCGCCGATCACCGTGGCCGCGTGGGCATCGGAGCCCTTGCCGCCGTGGTTGCCGTCCTCGACCAGCTTCTTGGCGTTGTCCCAGGCGCCGCCCGAGTTGGCCAGGAACACCGCCATCAGGGTGCCGGCGGCGATCGCCCCGGCCAGGTAGCCGGCGAGGGCCGACGCGCCGAGGCCGAACCCGACCGCGATCGGCGCGCACAGCGCCAGCAGGCCCGGCGTGGCCAGCTCCCGCAGCGAGTCGCGGGTGCAGATGTCGACCACCTTGCCGTACTCCGGCTTGCCGGTGCCCTCCATGATCCCGGGGATCTCCCGGAACTGGCGACGCACCTCGAAGACGACGGCGCCGGCTGCCCGGCCGACCGCGCTGATGGCGAGCCCGGAGAAGAGGAAGACCACGGCCGCCCCCAGGATCAGTCCGACCAGGGTCTGCGGGGCGAACACCACCGAGTCATCGATGAACCGGTTGTAGTTCTCGGCCAGCACGCCGCGGATGGCATCGGTGTAGGAGCCGAAGAGCGCGGTGGCGGCGAGCACGGCGGTGGCGATGGCGATGCCCTTGGTGATCGCCTTGGTGGTGTTGCCCACCGCGTCCAGCTCGGTGAGGATCTGGGCGCCCGACCCGTGCACGTCGCCGGACATCTCGGCGATGCCCTGGGCGTTGTCCGACACGGGGCCGAAGGTGTCCATGGCCACGATCACGCCGACCGTGGTGAGCAGGCCACAGCCGGCCAGGGCGATGGCGAACAGGCCGACCACTCCGGAGCCGCCGAGCAGGAAGGCGCCGTAGACGGCCGCGCCGATCACGATCGCGGTGTAGACCGCCGACTCCAGGCCGACGGAGATGCCGGCCAGCACGACGGTGGCCGCGCCGGTGAGTGACGTCTTGCCCACGTCCTTGACCGGGCGGTCCTCAGTGCCGGTGTAGTAGCCGGTCAGCGACAGGATGATGACGGCCAGCACGATCCCGATCACCACCGACCCGATGGCCACGATCCGCGGGTCGTCGATCGGACCGTCGAAGACCGAGCCCTCCGGCAGGTTCAGTCCGGCGAAGTCGGCCGGCAGGTACGCGAAGGCGGCGATGGCGCAGAGCACTGCCGAGATCGCCGCCGAGATGTAGAAGGAGCGGTTGATCGTCTTCAGGCCGTTCTCGCCCTCCCGCGGCTTGGTCAGGAAGACGCCGATGATCGCCGTGACGACGCCGATGGCCGGCACGATGAGCGGGAACACCAGGCCGGCCTCGCCGAACGCGGCCTTGCCGAGGATGAGCGAGGCGACCAGGGTCACCGCGTAGGACTCGAACAGGTCGGCCGCCATCCCGGCGCAGTCGCCCACGTTGTCCCCGACGTTGTCGGCGATGGTGGCCGCGTTGCGCGGGTCGTCCTCCGGGATGTTCTGCTCGACCTTGCCGACCAGGTCGGCACCGACGTCCGCCGCCTTGGTGAAGATGCCGCCGCCGACACGCATGAACATGGCCAGCATGGCGGCGCCGAAGCCGAAGCCCTCGAGGATGGTCGGCGCGTCGCCGCGGAAAACGAACACCACGATGGCGGCGCCCAGCAGACCGAGGCCCACCGTGGCCATGCCGACGTGGGCACCGGTGCGGAAGGCGATCCGCATGGCCGGGTTGCGACCCCCGTCCCGGGCGGCCGCCGCCACCCGCACGTTCGCGCGGACGGCCAGCCACATGCCGAGGAAGCCGATCAGGCCCGAGAAGGCGGCGCCGGCCAGGAAGGCCACCGAGCGGACGATCCGCAGCGTCCACTCCCCGTACTCCTCGCTGGAGTGCACCGGGAGCAGGAGAAGGAGGAGGAACGCCGCGACGGCGAAGACGCCAAGCGTCCGGAACTGCCGCGTGAGGTAGGCGCTCGCGCCCTCCTGCACGGCAAGGGCGATGGTCTGCATGTTGGTGGTGCCGTCATTGGCCGCGAGGACCTCGCGGCGGAAGACCATCGCCATCACGAGCGCGATGACGGCGATTACCCCGACGATGGCAACGAACGTGAGGTTGAGCCCCGACAGGGTGACTGGCATACCAAGTCCTCTCCAACTTTGTATCTGTTGCGCACGCGCACGGTACGCCGCTGACCGCGCGAAGTCCACCGGCAGCACTGGTCTGCTTCTGACTGAACAGTGCGGACCAGGACACACCTCGCCCCAGCAACGCGAGCCCCCGGCTCGCTCAGCGACCACGCGATAATAACGACATGATCGTGCTCGCGCTGGTGCTGCTCACCATCGTGCTGCTCTTCAGCGTGGCGATCGTGCTGAGCAACCCGGACGTGTACCAGCTGTCGTTGTTCCGCGTCCTGGTGCCGGTGACCAGCGCCGGCGTCTTCTTCACCGGCTTCGGCGCCGCCCTGGTGACGATCACCGCCCTTCTGCTGTTGCGGATCGGGATCCGCCGAAGTCGCGAGACCCGACGGCGACTGCGGGCGGCCGAACACTCCGTGGCCGGCACCGCGGCGTCCACACCCGGTCGCTCGGACGCCGGACGCTCGGAGGATCCGGATACCGGTGCCGGTGACCCCGGTGCGGACGGTGCCGGTGATCCAGGTGGTACGGGGCGGGTCAGCGAGCTGGAGTCCGGGCGGGACGACGACCCGGGATCTCCGACCTCAGCCGATCGCCCGACTACCTCCACTCGGGAACTCGAACCGGGCGCCGACCCGACGACCGTCCCAGCCGACCAGCGGCCGGTCGGAACCGGTGCCGACGACCGGGACGAGCCGCGGATCTAGTTCCATCTCCCCCGCAGCATCTGCCCGAGGCCGAGACCTCAGCCCACGCGCCCGGCGTGCGCCTCGGCCTCGACCTGACGGGGCAGCCCGGGCGAGCGAACCCGGACCTCGACGACCACCCGGACCGTGACGACGAAGTCGACGGCGTCACCGACCTGGTCGCAGCGGGCGACAGTGGCACCGTTCTGTCGGGCCGTACGACGGGCCTGGGCGCAGGCATCTTCCGCCTTGGCGTACGCGGCCGCTCCGCTCAAGGCGGCCAGGTCAGCGGCCGCCCGCGCCCGGTGGTGGCTGGCCAGATACCCGGCCACCACCGTCGCCGCCACCCCGAGCGCCACCACCACCGACATGATCGCGGCCATCAGCACCGTGCCACTGCCTCGCTGGTCCCGCCGGCCTGCCCTCGCAGGACTCACGGCGACCCAGACGCTTCCGGTTCCGGAACGACCGAGGCGCCGGCCTGCAGCGGAACGGTCACCAACCAGTCGGCCAGTGGTCGCGCCGACACCCGGACGGTGACCGTGACCAGCGACGGCCGCTGCTGGACGCTGATCTTCGCGCCCGCCGGCGCCTGACTGCGAGCATGCGCTGCGCCGGCCTCGTCCCCGCGGGCGGTCTGCCGGGCCACCGCCGCGGCGGTGTCGATGCAACGCAGCTGGAGGATCACCAGCGATATCCCCCAGCACAGCATTACCAGCAGGGTGAAGGCGGAGAGGGTGGTGACGGCCAGCTCGGCCGTCACCATGCCCCGCCCGTCGCACGGCCGTGCTCGACGCGCGCTCATCGCATGCCCCGGCTCGGTGGACGGTCAGTCCACGACCGAGACGAAGCTCTGGATCACCCAGAGCAGGAACTTCAGCAGCGCGTCCTGAACCTCCCCGCTGGTGACCACGGCCAGCAGCACCCCGGCAATGGCGACCGCGGCGACGATGCCGACCGCCCACTCGGCGCTGACCATGCCCCGCTGGTCACGCCGGTCGAGGGTCGTCCCGGTCGGCGCCACGATCGGCCCCACACCGATCGCACCCGCGGACCTCTCCGGACCGGCCAGCTCCCCGGTGACCGGAACCACCCGGTCGCCGGCCACCGCGGCGATGTCGTTACCCATACTTCCTCCTTGCGTTCTCGCCCCCCACGGGCGGCATCTCCTCGGATGCACCGGAAGTCTCCGGACGCGGCGCCGAATCGACCGCGCTCGCGCAAATCTGTGGATGACATCACGCCTGCCGGACCGTCTGTGGAAAACACCCGCGGTCAGCCGAGCGCAGCAGTGAGGGCGGACACCACGGTGGGCACGACACCCAACAGCAGGAAGCCGGGAATGAAGCAGGTCATCAGCGGCAGCACACTGCGTACGCCGACACTGCGAGCCCGGACCACCAGTACCGTCCTTCGGGCCTCACGGGCCGCGGCAGCGTGCCGACCCAACGCCTCGACCATCAAGGTGCCCGACTCGACGGTCCGGGAGATGTCGGCGGCCGCCGGCCCCAGCTGGGCATGACCCGTCAGGGTCCGCCAGGCCTCGGCCTCAGGGACGCCGAGGTCGGTCAGGGCCAGCACCCGGCCGAGGTCCTCGGCCACCGGGCCGTCGAACGTCTCGACCACCGCCCGAGCGGCCAGCCGGACCGGCATGCCGGCGGCCAGGCAGGCCGCCAGCAGGTCCAGGGCCTGCGGTGCGTCGGCGATCATCCGCTCCCGCCGTCGGCGGACGCGGCTCGGCTCGAGCAGGCCCAGGAAGACGGCCGTTCCCACGGCAAGCACGGGCCAGCCGAGCCAGATCCAGGCACCCGGACCGGTGTCGAGCCGAGAAACGGCCAGGCATGCCGCTGCAGCGGCCACGGCGCCGAGCAGCAGCCGCAGTCGCAAGGACATCCCGTCGCTTCGACCGGCGAGCCAGCTCGGACCCCGGACCTCTCGGCCGATCCGGGCGTGCTGCTTACCGTCGTCGCTGCGCCGGAGGCGGTCGGCCCGCGGTCGCACCAGCCCCAAAATCGCGAGCACCGCCAACCCGGCGCAGGCCCAGGCCGCCGGCGACAGCCGGCCCAACCCGCTCAGCACCGCATCCATCCGCCACTCTCCCTGTCCCGTTGTTCTGCCCTTGGCCGCTGCCCCGCGGGCGAGTCAGTCCGTTGCCCGTCGGGCGAGCGCCTCGATCCAGAGCACGCCCAGGCAGGCCAGCACCACGCCGGCCAGCAGGCAGGCCCAACCCAGCGGCCCGCCCAGCAGCCAGTCGATGGGTTCGCCACCCAGCAGGTAGCCCAACCCCACGCCGCAGGCCGGGAGGACCGCCATCACCTTGCCCGTCGCTCGTGGTGCGGACAACTCGCCTGCCACCACGGCCCGTAGGTCCTGCTCGGCCGCCAGGGCCGCCGCCACCTGCTCCAGCGTCGCGGACATGGGGGCGCCCGTCCGGCCGGCGACCTGCCAGGCCCGGGCGAGGTCGAGCAGCCCCGTGAAGCCGGCCTGCTGCGCCTGGTTACGCCACACCCTGACCACGTCGCCGCCGAGGTCCTGCGCATCGCGCGCCTCGCAGAGCACCGGGTGGTCTCCCGCCGCGGTGGCCAGCGCCACGCCGGGCACCTGTCCGACGCGTAGCTGGGCGGCCAGGGCGGCGCAGGCCCGTGCCACCTCGGCGCGCCGACGCCGCTGGAGCCGCGCCCGGCGCCGGTGACGCAGCAGCCCCGTCACCGTCCAGGCCAGAACCACGACAGTCAGCCCGAGGACGACGCCGCGAGCGCCGTCGAGCAGCATGGCAACCGCGATCGTCGCCGCCGATCCCAAGCCGCTGGCCAGCAGCACCGGACGCAGTGCCGGCCGCGGGTTCGATCCGATTGGTGCGGCATCCGGCACCACCGGCCGGACTTCCCGCGGTGGTGGCATCCCCCACCACACCGCGAGGGCGGTGCACACCAGACAGAGCAGTGCCATCACCGGGCGAGCAGCCGTTCCAGCTCGCGCCCGCCGGGACCGAGCTCGACCCGGCCGTCCGGTGCGAACAGGACGGCGCGTTCGGTGTGCACGAGTCCGGTGGCCGCCGCCCGGACCAGCACCGAGATCTCGCTCACCCGGCGCAGCCCATCGTCGTCCCGACTGACGTGCACCACCGCACGGAGCGCCGAGTAGAGCTGGGCGTGCAGCGCGGTTCGGTCGAGACCGCCCAGGGCAGCAAGGGCCTCCAACCGAGCGGGCACATCGGCGGCCGAGTTGGCGTGCACGGTGCCGCAGCCGCCC
>DASQVF010000271.1:0-6223 GCA_035640915.1 Propionibacteriaceae bacterium | reverse complement strand
GCCGCGCACGCTCGAGGAACTGGAGACGGTGCTGGACGTTGCCCGGACCGCCGGGCTGCCGGTGACCACCCGGGGAGCGGGAACGTCCTGCGCCGGTAACGCGGTCGGCCCCGGACTGGTCGTCGACGTCGCGCGGCACCTCAACGCGATCCTGGCCATCGACCCGGAGGCCCGGACGGCCCGGGTGCAGCCGGGGGTGGTGCAGTCGGCGCTGCAGCAGGCCGCGGCCCCGTTCGGGCTGCGGTTCGGGCCCGACCCGTCGACGCACAACCGCTGCACGATCGGCGGAATGATCGGCAACAACGCCTGCGGACCGCGGGCGCTGGGCTACGGCAAGACGGCCGACAACGTGGTGGCGCTGCAGGTCGTCACCGGGGACGGCGAGCGGGTTCGCTTCGGCCGGGACGGCGACGGCGCCGGATCGGTGGTCGGCGAGCGGCTGCGGTCGCTGGTGGCGGACAACCTGGGCACGATCCGCACCGAGTTCGGCCGCTTCGGTCGTCAGGTGTCCGGCTACAGCCTGCAGCATCTGCTGCCGGAGAACCGCTTCGACGTCGCGCGGTTCCTGGCCGGGACCGAGGGCACGCTGGCGGTGATGACCGAGGCGACGGTCGCGCTGGTCGCCGACGCGCCACACAAGATCATGATCGCGCTGGGCTACCCGACGATGGCCGACGCCGGAGACGCGGTGACTGCCGTGCTGCCGCACCGCCCGACCGCCGCCGAGGGCCTGGACCGCCGGATCGTGGAGGTGGTGCGGCGGAACCGAGGTGAGGCCGCGGTGCCGCCGCTACCCCGGGGCGACGGCTGGATGCTGGTCGAGCTGGTCGGCGACGGGCGGGCTGAGTTGCTTCGGCGTGCGGACGCGGTGGTCGCGGATGCGGGCGCGCTGGACGCCCGGGTGGTGACGGACCCGGTGCAGGCCCTCGCGCTGTGGCGGATCCGGGAGGACGGCGCCGGTCTGGCCGGCGTCAGCCTGGCCCGCCCGGCGTACCCGGGGTGGGAGGACGCGGCGGTGCCGCCGGACCGGCTGGGTCCCTACCTGCGCGACTTCGACGCCCTGCTGGCCGACCACCGCCTGGACGGGTTGCCCTACGGCCACTTCGGCGACGGCTGTGTGCACGTCCGGATCGACTTCCCACTCACCGAGCCCGGTGGACCGGCGGCCTTCCGTTCCTTCGTGGAGCAGGCGGCGCAGCTGGTGGCCGGCTACGGCGGCTCGATGTCCGGTGAGCACGGTGACGGCCGGGCCCGCTCGGCGCTGCTGCCCAGCATGTACTCCCCCGCCGCGCTGGCGCTGTTCGGCCAGGTCAAGGCCTGCTTCGATCCCGGCAACCGGCTCAACCCGGGGGTACTCGTCGACCCGGCGCCGGTCGAGGCCGACCTGCGGACGACCGCCTTGATCGGACGGTTCGACCACTTCACCGAGCAGGTGCACCGCTGCACGGGCGTCGGCAAGTGCCTGGCCGACACGACGGCCGGACTGGGCGTGATGTGCCCGTCCTTCCTGGCCACGCGGGAGGAGAAGGACTCCACCCGAGGCCGGGCCCGGGTGCTGCAGGAGATGATCAACGGCGGCACCATCCGCAAGGGCTGGGCGTCTGCCGCGGTGCACTCCGCGCTGGACCTGTGCCTGTCCTGCAAGGGCTGCGCCCGCGACTGCCCGACGGGGATCGACATGGCCAGCTACAAGGCGGAGGTGCTGGACCGGACGTACGCACGCCGGCTCCGGCCCCGCAGCCACTACGCCCTCGGCTGGCTGCCCCGGTGGGCCCGGATGATCACCCGGTACCCGGCGCTGGCCCGGCTGGTCAACCGGACCATCGGAGCTCCCGGCCTACGCCGCCTGGTGCGGTGGACGGCCGGGGTCGACCAGCGGCGTACGCTGCCCCGCTTCGCGGAGCGGGCGGCACGGCGCCGGGTCGCGTTGCCGAACAGTGGCGGACAACCGGTGGTGGTCTGGGTCGACTCGTTCTCCGACGGCTTCACCGGCCGCGGGGTCGAGGCGGTCGTCGAGGTCCTGGCCGACGCTGGCTACGCCCCCCGCTTCCTGGACCGACCCGCCTGTTGCGGCCTGACCTGGATCAGCACCGGTCAGCTGGACGGCGCGCGCCGCCAGCTGCGGTCCGCGCTGGATGCGCTGCATCCCGTGGTGGCCGCCGGCATCCCGGTGGTCGGGCTCGAGCCGTCGTGCACCGCGGTCTGGCGCAGCGACGCCGCGGAGCTGCTGCCCGGCGACGAGCGGGTCGCCGCGGTCCGCAGCGGCGTCCTCACCCTGGCTGAGCTGCTCAGTCGCACCGACGGCTGGTCGCCACCTGATCTGTCCAGGATGGAGGTCGTCGCCCAGCCACACTGTCACCATGCCTCGGTGTTGGGCTGGGCCACCGACGCCGCACTGCTGAACGCCAGTGGCGCCACCGTGACCACCGTGGGCGGCTGCTGCGGGCTGGCCGGCAACTTCGGGGTGGAGCAGGGCCATTACGAGGTCTCGGTCAAGATCGCCGAGCACGATCTGTTACCGGCCGCCGCCGCGCACCCGGACGCGCTGGTGCTGGCCGACGGTTTCTCCTGCCGCACCCAGCTGGCCGAGCTGGCCGGCCGCGAGGCGGTCACCCTGGCCGAGCTGCTTCTCCTCGGTGCTCCGACGGCGGCCACTCCCGGGACAGCAGACCGTAGCCCAGCTCGCTCGTCAGCTCGCCCTTGAACCACTCGTTCTCGACCAGGTGCGCCTCGAGCCGGAACCCGAGCCGCTCCAGCAGCGCGGACGACGGTCGGTTGCGGGCGTCGACCCGGGCGATGATCCGGCGGGCCCCGATGGGCCCGAAGGCCAGCTCCACCAGAGTCCGGACCGCCTCGGTCGCGTAGCCCCGACCGCCGGCCGCCGGCGCGAAGATGTAGCCGACCTCGAGGGTCTGGTGCTCCACCGAGCGGAGGGCGAGTAGCACGTCGCCGATCAGGGTCTGGTCCTCGCCGCGGACAACGGCGAGCTCGAGCAGGTCGCCGTCCCGGCGCAGGTGGGTGTTGGCCGTCTTGCGCCTCAGCACCTCGGTCACCTGGTCCCGGGTTCGCGGCGGATAGGGCACGTAGCGCACCGCCTCCGGGTCGGAGTGGAACGCGTACAGGGCGTCTCTGTCCTCCGCCGAGAACGGCCGCAGGATCAGCCGGGCCGTGCGCACCGGTAGGGAGAGACGGGCCGGGAGCTCCACGCCACGATCCTCGCATCGGTACAGCAGGGTGCTCGGCGTGCCTGCCGGCCAGAGCGGGGCGTCAGCACCTTCTTTTCGATTTCGTCATCCCGGCCGCGGCAAGGCGTTACAGTGTCGACGGTCTTACTCGGGGGGGTAGGGATGCTGGGGTCTGCCGACTCTAAACCAGGGCGGAAATCTGAACCAGGGCGTAAGCGCGTTCCGTTCGGGAGCCGCGGTGCCTGGACGAAGTGGTCACGCATACGTGTGGCGCTACTCGTTCCGGTTCTCTCCCTCCTGGCCTCGACGATCCTTGTCGATTCGCCGGCGATGGCGGCTTCGGCCCTGGCCCCGGGGTTCTCGGTCCGCGATCTGCCCAGCGGCCAGACCGAACAGCTGACCGACTTCGCCTTCACTCCGGACGGGAGCTACTTCACCACCGGCAAGGGCGGGCGCGTCGCGTGGGTGTCGGCCACCGGGTCGGCCCGAACCTTGGCCAGCCTGTCCGTCGTCACCACACAGGATCTCGGCCTGGTCGGCATCGAGGTTGCGCCGGACTACGAGACGTCGAGGAGGGTCTACACCGCTCGGACCTTGGCGGTGGGCTCGCAGTGGGTGTACCGGCTCAGCGCCTGGACGGTCAACAGTGCGGCGACACCCACCTCACTGACGAACGAGCAGACCGTCCTGGAGCTACCCGCGTCCAATGCCGCGGTGCACGGCCTGACCACCGTTCTCGCCGCCGCCGACGGGACGCTATGGGTGTCCATCGGTGACGACGCCGACTTCCGGGTCATGGACCCCCGGGCCTTCCGCGCCCTGGACCTGAACTCGGCGTACGGGAAGGTGCTGCACATCTTGCCGAATGGCAACGGTGTGACCACCAACCCGTACTACGACTCTGCGCAGCCAAGCTCATGGAAGAGCCGCATCTACGCCAGCGGATTCCGTAGTCCCTTCCGGATGAGCATCGACCCTGCCACCGGCGCACCGATCGTCGGGGACGTCGGCTGGCGCACCTGGGAAGAGGTCAATCTCGTCCGCGCCGGAGCGAGCTATGGCTGGCCGTGCTGGGAGGGAACTGCTCCAACGCCGGAGTACAAGGATCGTGCCGAATGCACGGGCGTCGGCAACAGCGGTCCGCTGTGGCACTACGTGCACGGGCCGCTGGGCACCAGTGTCACCGGCGGCATCATCTATACCGGCAAGAGCTATCCGGAGAGCTACCGCGGAGCGTACTTCTATGGTGACTACGCGTCTGACCGCGTATACACCCTGAAGTACGACCAGGTCGGCGAGCTGACCCGACAGCCCGAAGCCAACGGCTTCGGCAGCGAAATCGGAGCACCGGTCAAGTTCGGCTCGGCGGCCAATGGCGACATCGTGTACGCCGACATAGTCTCGAGCAAGTTGCGCCGGCTGGTCTATGCGGCCGGTAACCGGCCCCCCACCGCACGGGCGACGCTCAGCAATGATCCGGCCAGCCGCACGGTCACGTTCGACGCGGAGAGCTCGACGGATCTGGACGGCGACCTCCTGACCTACTCCTGGAACTTCGGCGACGGCTCAACCGGCCAGGGCGTCCGGACGACCCACACCTATGCGGCCGACTCGGAGCGGGTGACCGCGACGCTGACCGTCAAGGATCCGCTCGGGGCCGAGGACGTCGCCCCTTTCACCGTTGTCCCGGGGAACAACATTCCTGAGCTGACGGTCGACACGCCGGGGGACGGCGCAACCTTCGCCGTGGGCGATGTTGTGCGGCTGGGTGCGACCGCCAACGACAACGAAGACGGTGACCTGGACGTCAAATGGCAGGTGGTCCTGGTCCACTGCAGCGGAGGATACTGTCACGACCATCCTGGCGTCTCGTCGACCGGCCCGAACTTCGAAGAGGTCTTCGACGACCACGGCGACGACACCCACTCCGAGATTGTGGCGACTGCCGCCGACCAGGAGGGAGTCGTCGCTCAACAGGTCTACGTCGCCAATCCCAAGCAGCGGACACTGACAGCGCAGAGCTCCGTCGCCAGCGCAATCACGGTCAACGGCAAGCCGACCCACACAGTCCCGGTCACGGTCGGCGCCAATGTTGCCCTCGTGGCTCCTGAGGTGGCCAGCGACGGTCTGGCGACCTTCGATCGGTGGGAAGACAGCGCCTCCCGCGAACGGCAGATGACGATGCCCGACCGCGACCTGACCCTGAAGGCCGTCTACCTCACGCCGATCGATCGCCGCTACGCAAGTGACGCCACGTTGCGCAGCACCGTCGGGACGCCGACCACCGCCGAGAACGGGGACTCCGCTCTGCGGTACCGGGACTACACCCGGGGACGCATCTACTGGTCACCCCGGGCCGGCGTGCACGAGATGCACGGAGCCATCCTGACCAACTACAAGGCAGCCGGCGCTCACACCGTCCTGGGGGAGCCGACGACGGACGAGACCGTGCTGCCCGACGGAATCGGCCGCTACAACCAGCTGTACGGCTCTGCGGCGGTCTACTGGTCCTCGGGAACCGGCGCCCACCATGTCCGCGGGTCGATCTACACGCTCTGGAAGTCGATGGGTGCGGAAAGGAGCAAGCACGGTTACCCGACCACCGATGAGCTAGCAACGACCGGCGGCCGATACAGCAAGTTCCAGAACGGGGCGATCTACTGGCGTCCGGATATCGGGTCCCGGAGCGTGTACGGGTCCATCTACAACAAGTGGGTCGCGCTGGGCGGGTCCAGCGGATTCCTCGGCTTCCCCACCACCAACGAGACGTCGACCAGCGATGGCGTCGGGCGTTACAACGACTTCCAGGGTGGCTCGATCTACTGGAAGTCGACTACCGGCGCTCGAGAGGTTCACGGGTCCATCCGAAGCCGGTGGAAAGCACTGGGAGCCGAACGCTCATACCTGGGTTATCCCACCAGTGACGAGTTCGCCATCTCCGGCGGTCGGCGCTCCAACTTCGAGCGTGGGTATATCACGTGGAGCGCGACAACCGGGGCCGTGACGGACCGGCGGTACTGACTAGCCTCGTCGGTGTG
>DASQVF010000270.1:0-5543 GCA_035640915.1 Propionibacteriaceae bacterium | reverse complement strand
TCGCCGCAACCGGTCGCCCGACGCCTTTCCGCGGATGTCCCGGGAGTGGGCAGCTGCGGTCGCTTGCCTGACCCCAGTTCGGTGCGGAAGCCGTAGCGGGATTGGTCATCGGCCGTTCCTTTTCCAAACTGAGACCCCGGTTCTGCTTCGAAAAGCACCACCGGGTGGAGCGCGGTCTCCGGCTGCGGCATTGCCGGTGACGTCCTTTCCGGAGCTCATGCACGGACGCGCTGAGCTCGCGGTTCAACCGCTGGTATCCCGTGGTGCACCTCCGCCGACCTGGCGCAGCCGTAGCGCCACCTTCGGTCCGCAGGGGGCACAATCGAGCCCGTGGCGAAGCGCTCGACGGCACCAACCCGTCCAACCGTGCTCAAGGTGTCCGGCCTGCGCCGCGCGTACGGGCCGAACACGATTCTGGACAACTTCAGTCTCGAGGTGCGGGCGGGCGAGGCGGTCGCGTTGACCGGTCGCAACGGGTCGGGCAAGTCGACGCTGCTGCGCTGCCTGGTCGGCGCCGACCGTCCGGACGAGGGCACCGTGGAGGTCTGCGGCAAGCCGATGTCGGAGTCCTCGCCCGACATCCGGCGGGACATGGCCACGGTGATCGACGACCTGGACTTCTTCCCGGACCTCAGCGTGGTGGAGCACCTGGACCTGTTGGCCCGGGCCCATGGCCACGAGGAACCGGACGCGATGGTGGACGAGGTGCTCGACGAGGTCCAGCTGGTACCTCAGTCCGGTCAGCTGCCGGGCACCCTGTCCTCCGGGCAGCGGCGGCGGCTGGCCCTGGCCACCGCGTTCGTCCGACCCCGCAAGCTGCTGGTGATGGACGAGCCGGAGCAGCGATTGGACACCGAGGGCGTGGCCTGGCTGGCCGAACGCCTGAAGGCCGAGCGGCAGCAGGGCCTGGCCATCGTCTTCGCCAGCCACGAGCCCGCCCTGGTCGAGCAGGTCGCCACCCGGGTGGTCCGGATGGGCGCGGCCGCATCGTGAGCTACGCGTTGGACCACGGCAAGGGGGACGACCCCCTTGATCCCGGCATGACTGCCCAAACTGAACCGCCAGTGCTTGTCCCCGCTTCGCCGCGCGAGCTCAAGGGGATGATCAAGCACTGGCGACAGGGGCGAGCCACCCGGAACCTGATGGAGGCGTTCACCGACGCCTACATCGCGGTCATCGGGGCCCTCATGGTCGGGGCGATGGTGGTCAACGTCGTGCTGCGGGCGCAGCGCAACGTGGCCGCCTGCGATGCCGAGTCGTGCCTGTCCGCCCGCGCCGTGCTGCCCTGGGCCGCGTTCGCGGCCGCGGTGGCCGTGGCGCTGGCGGCCAGCCGGCTGTTCGGGCCGGTGCTCGCCTCCGCCGCTGAGGGCTTCTGGTTGCTGGACGCGCCGATCTCCCGGGCCAAGCTGCTCAGCGCCCGGCTGGTCGGGGCGCTGGGTATCGCGCTGCTCGGCGGGGCCGTGATGGGAGCGCTGGTCTCGGCGCTGACCGGCTCGGCGCCGCTCGAGGTGGGGGTGTGGACCGGGGCCACCGGCCTGTCGGCCGCAGCTGCGGTCGCCTTCGCGGCGGCCCAGCAGGGAGCGGAGCGGCACCGGCTGACCTACGTCACGACCTACGTCTTCGGCCTACTCGCAGTAGCCGCCCTGGCTGCGGTGGTCGGGGTGTCGGCCGGCTGGTTCTCGCTGGGTCTGTCGGACACGGTCGGCCTCGAGCTGGGAGCGATCGTCAGCGCGTTCGCGCTCGCGGTACTGGTGGTCAGCTGGGTGGTGGCCTGGCGGCGGCTGGGCCGGATCCGCCGTGCCCGGCTGACCACCGGCGGCGCCCTGGTCAGCGGCATCTCCGGGGCCTTCTTCGCGCTCGACATCGGGTTGGCCCGAGACATCGTGGTCGAGCGGCGCGCGATCGAGCGCGGACGTGTGACGCCGCGGCGCGGCCGAAGGGTCGGCCTCGAGGCGCTGATCTGGCGGGAGGCGCAGCGGTTGTGGCGATTCCCCCGACGGCTGCTCGTGCTGATCGGGACGATCCTGGTGCCGTACGCGGCCGTTGCGCTGGGCATGGGCGCGCTGACCTCGGTGTTCGCGGCGCTCGCGCTGTTCGCGGCGGCCATCCCGCTGTTGGGAGGCTTGCGGGTGCTGACCCGGACCGGCGGGCTGGCCCGCTGCCTGCCCTTCTCGCTGTCCCGGATCAAGCTGGCCTCGATCGCCGTGCCGGCCGCTCTGGCGCTCGTCTGGGCGATCGCCGTGGTTCCGGCGTTCCTCGAGGTGACCGCCGAGCAGCCGGGCCGGGCCGCCGGGGACGGGGTGACCGCGGCGATCGCCACAGCGGCGGCCGGGCTGCTGGCCGCCGTGCGCTGGACCCAGGCCAAGGCCGTCGACTTCGGCGCGCCGATGGTCTCGACCCAGGCCGGTGCCTTCCCGCCCGGGCTGGTCGGCAACCTGTTCCGGGGCTTCGACGTCTGCCTGCTGACCACCGCGCCGATGGTCTTCGGTGTCTCGCCGCTGTGGTCGCTGGCCATTGCCGGCATCGCCGCCTCGCTGCTGCTCAACTCCCTCGACGCTGAGGCGCTGCGGGCCAGGCAGGCCGAGCAGCAGCGCCAGCTGGAGGCCGAGAAGAAGCGGCGGCAGGCGGCCGTCGCGGCCAGCAAGCAGAGGAAGCGCTGAGGCGCCCCCTCAGCGCCAGCCGCGCCGCTGCCTGAGCCAGGCTCCGGCGGCCTCGGCGTACCAGATCTGGTGGGCCCGCAGGTACGGCGAGGTGGGGTTGGCCGGCCTCGCCGACCAGAGCAGGCAGTATCGGGTGAGCGCGGCCAGCAGGCAGTCGACCGCCTCCCGGTCGTCCTCGCCCAGCAGGCCGGTTTCGGCCAGCAGGGCGTCGGCGTCCAGCCCGTCGCCGTACATCGAGACGGCCAGGGACACCGCATCGGCCCAGCGGGGTCCGACGGACGGCCAGTTCCAGTCGCAGACCCAGACGCCTCCGTCGGCCGCGATGATCAGGTTGTCGTCGCGCAGGTCGGCGTGGCCGAGGGTGTTCCCGGCCAGGAGCTCGGTGCGTTGCTCGGCGAGAGCCGCCAGGTCGTGGAGGTGGCCGCCCCATCCCGGCGGATCGCCCAGGCCGGCCCGGTCGGGCGGGGCGTCGAAGAGCACATCGGCCAGCGTGCCCCAGCCCCATCCGGACGGCGGCGGCGTCAAGGCCTCGGCGAGCCCGGCCGCGGTGCGCAGCGCCGACCGGGCCTCCGCCGGCAACCAGGGCCGCCCTGGCGGCCGGCCCTCGACGTCGTCGAAGACCAGCAGCACCCAGCCCTCGCCGCCGAGCGGCTCGTCGATCACCTGCTGCAGCCGCGGCGCCGGCACGGCATCGGGCAGCAGCGACCGCTTGGTCGCCTCCTTCCGATACGAGGTGATCAACCAGTCCCGACTGTCGTTCGCAGCCTTGACGAAGACCCGGCGGCCGTCGGCCAGCCGCAGTCGGGACGCGAAGCCCGGTGTGAACCCGCTGTCCTGAGAGCGCGCCTCCACCACCCTCGTCCCCAGCTCGTCCTCCAGCCGGGCGCGCACCGCCACCGGCAGCCCTGACCAGTCGGGACGCCGAGCCGACCGCCCGACCGGTACGGCCAGCGGCAGCGGCGGGTGCACCACTCCAGGCTGCCAAGCCGGCCGGGCCCTCGCCACCGCATTAGCGGTCTCTCAGCAAGCCGCCGCTACGCTGGCGCCGTGACCAGGCCGGACCTGACCCCGCCGCGGCTCCGGGTCCATACCGTCCCGATCGACGACCCCGGTCCGCTGCTGTCCCGCCTGCCGACCAGGGACGCGTACGCCTGGGTGCGGCACGGCGACGGGCTGGTCGGTTACGGCGAAGTCGCCCGGCACAAGCCGGAGAGCATCGCCGAGGCGGACGCCTGGTTCCGCGACCTGGCCGTGGGGAGCGAGGTGACCTGCGACCTGGAGGACCCACCCTCCGGCGCCGGGCTGATGGCCTTCGGCAGCTTCCTGTTCGACCCCGAGAACTCCGCCGGGCAGTCCGTGCTCGTGGTCCCGCAGGTGGTCGTCGGGCGCCGCAACGGGCGATCCTGGCTGACCTGGGTCGGCACGGATGCGCCGGACCTGCCGGTGGCATCGGCGCCGACGCCACCCGCGGGCGTCCGCTTCTCGTCCGGCGGGCTGGATGAGGTGGCCTGGCCGGCCGCCGTGGCCGAGGCGGTACGCCGCATCGGCCGAGGCGAGGTCGGCAAGGTGGTCCTCGCCCGGGACGTGGTGGCCGAGGCCGCCAACGACCTCGACCCGCGCTGGCTGGCCGACCGGCTGGCCGCGGCGTACCCGCAGTGCTGGACCTTCCTGGTCGACGGCCTGGTCGGCGCGAGCCCGGAGATGCTGGTCAAGCGGGACGCCGGGCTGATCATGTCCCGCGTGCTGGCGGGCACCATCCGGCGGACCGGCGACGACGACCGGGACCTGAACCTCGCGGCCGGGCTGGCTCGGTCCAGCAAGGACCTGCAGGAGCACGAGTACGCGGTGGCCTCGGTCGCGCGGGCGCTGGCGTCGTTCTGCTCCGGGATGAACGTGCCGGAGGCGCCCTACATCCTCGGGCTGCCCAACGTGCTGCACCTGGCCACGGACGTGACCGGGGTCGCCGAGCCGGGGGTGAGCGCGCTGGGGCTGGCCGCGGCGCTGCACCCGTCGGCCGCGGTCTGTGGCACCCCGACCGACCGGGCACGGGCGGTGATCGCCGAGCTGGAACACCTGGACCGGGAGCGCTACGCCGGGCCGGTGGGCTGGCTGGACGCCGCGGGCAACGGCGAGTGGGCCATCGCCCTGCGGTGCGGACTGATCAGCGAGACCGACCCGCGGCAGATCCGGTTGTTCGCCGGCTGCGGAATCGTCGCCGAGTCGGATCCGGCCGCCGAGCTGGCCGAGTCGACCGCCAAGCTGGTGCCGATGCGCGACGCCCTGCTCGGGTGACGGTCGCCGCCGTCGTCCTGGCCGGGGGCGCGTCGCGACGCTTCGGTGCCGACAAGCTCGCCGCTGAGATCGACTCGCTGACCTTGCTCGACCACGCTCTCGGGGGGCTGCCCGAAGGGTTCCTGGTGATCGTCGTCGGTCCCGAGCGTCCGCTCGCCCGGTCCGTCCGCTTCGTTCGCGAGCAGCCGCCCGGCGGTGGACCGACCGCCGGGTTGGTCGCCGGTCTGCGGGCCGCGCTGGACACCGGTCCCGAGGCGATCGTGGTCCTGCCCGGCGACGCTCCGGCGGCCGGCCACGGCGCAGTGGTCCTGCTCGCCGCCCTCGCCGACCAGGAAGCGACGGTCGCGGTCGACGTAGCCGGTCAGGTCCAACCCCTGCAGCTCGCCCTGCGACCACCCGCCGCCCAGCAGCTGATCGGGCTGGCCGGGCCGGGGGAGGGATCGGGACAGTCGGCCCGCCGACTTGTCGGCAGCCTCGACCCGCCGCCGCGTCCGGTCACGCTGAACCCGGCGGCCCTCTTCGACATCGACACGCCGGAGGCGCTGCAGACCTGGCGCCGACGTACTGGGGGTCTGACCTGAGGGTCGCCGG
>DASQVF010000269.1:0-7743 GCA_035640915.1 Propionibacteriaceae bacterium | reverse complement strand
GTGGCCGAGGTGGAGGAGATCGCCGTCGAGGTCTACGAGGACTCCATCGCTGCGCGGATCTGGCCGGGCACCCGCGCGATGGCGCAGCTGCACCTGGACGTCGGTCAGCCGGTCTGGCTGGTGACTGCCGCACCGGTGGAGGTGGCCGGGGTGATCGCCGCGCGGCTGGGCCTGACCGGGGCGCTCGGCACCACCGCCGAGCACGTCGACGGGGTTTACACCGGCCGGCTACGGGGCGACCTGCTTCACGGACCGGCCAAGGCGGAAGCGGTCCGGGCGCTGGCGATGGAGCACGGTCTGGACCTGGCCCGCTGCTTCGCCTACTCCGACTCCTTCAACGACCTGCCGATGCTGTCGCTGGTCGGGCATCCCTGCGCGATCAACCCGGACCCTCGGCTGCTCGCGTACGCGGAGGAGCAGGACTGGCAGGTCCGCGACTACCGCACCGGCCGCCGGGCCGCCCGGGTGGGCCTGCTGGGCGCCGCCGGAGCGGGTGCGACGGCCGGCGCCGTGGCCACCGGACTGGCCGTGACCCGTCGGCTGCGTGCGACCGGTTATCGACCTCCTGGCCACCGGCGACACCCTTCGGGTCAGTGATGCCGCCGACTCGTTCTCTCGGCTCGGCGCCAGTCCTCAGTACCGGCGCGCGGCGACGAACAGCACGACGGCCGCGGCCACCAGGTAGAGCAGGTAGCCGAAGAAGCCCAGCACGGCCAGTCCTTCGGCGATGCCGTTCGGCGCGGCCACCAGCCCGACGATGACCACGGCCACCGCCAGCCCGGCCAGCGCCCCCGCCCCCACATAGACAAAGCCCTTGAGCTGGTCGAGGTCGAACCGCGGATCCGGCACGCCGGTCGGCTGGCGTCGACGCAGCACCAGCACGGTGAAGCCGGCGAACGCCAGCAGGATCACCGCGAGCGCCCAGAACATCCCAGCAGGCTAGTCCGGGCCGGACAACGGTGGGACGAGCTCCTTCGGCGGCACCGAGCTGCGGTCAGAAGAACGCGCTGCGACGAGAGGTCAGGCATGCGTAGAGCGTGTGCTGGATCGTCTCCCGGACCTGGTCGGTGACGTCGAAGACCACCATCGGGTCATCGGCCGCGCCGGGTGGCAGCTCGTCGGTGGCCACCGCCTCGCCGAACTCGATCATCCATTTGCTCGGCAGCGGCACCAGGCCCAGCAGCCCGAACCACGGAAACAGTGGCGTGATCGGGAAGTACGGCACTCCGAGCGCCCGGGCCAGTACCGGCGCACTGGCGATCTGCGGGTAGATCTCCTCCGACCCGACGATGGACACCGGGATGATCGGCACCTGAGCCCGGACGGCCGCCGAGACGAAGCCGCCCCGGCCGAAGCGCTGCAGCTTGTACCGGTCGACGTACGGCTTGCCCAGGCCCTTGAAGCCCTCGGGAAAGACCGCGACCAGCTGGTCGCCGGCCAGCAGCCGCTCGGCGTCCTCCTGGCAGGCCAGCGTGGTGCCGGTCCTGCGGGCCAGGTCGTGGGCGTAGGGGGTCTTGAAGATCAGGTCGGCGCCGAGCATCCGGACGTGCCGAGCGATCTCGTCGTAGACCACGGCCTGCAGGATCATCCCGTCCAGGGGCAAGGTGCCCGCGTGGTTGGACACCAGGAGCGCGGAGCCCGACGTGGGCAGGTTCTCCCCACCGCGCACCTCCACCCGGAACCAGGACTGCACCAGCGGCCGTAGCAGCGGCAGGTAGATCTTGGTCGTGAACTCGGGGTCGAAGCCGAACTCGTCGACCGCGTAGTCCCCGGTCAGCCGAGACCGGGCGAACGCCACCGTCTCCTCGACCGACCACGGCCACACCACTCCGAGCCGGCCGGCCAGCGTGGCAAGGGCGGTCCACGGGTCGGCGGCCAGGTCCCGCAGCGGGCCGACCGAGGGGACCCTGAGCCCGTCGATCGCCCCCTGCAGCGTGCTGACCAGCTCCGACAGCAGGGCGCCCATCGAGTGGGCCGCCGGGGCCTCCTCCGGCGGCGCGTCAGCTGCCTCCTCCTGGACGTCCTCGGGCTGGGGGGCCGGGTCCTCGTTGCCGGCTGTCGGCGCGCTACGCGGCGTCCGGCGGCGGCTCCGCCCCGCGGCCTGACCGTGGCTGCCGAACTGGATGACCTCCGCGTCACCCACGACGGCTCCCGGCGCCGGTCGGCGTGAGGTCGCCCAGGAACCGGCCGAGCACGGCCAGAGCCTCGTCCACCCGCCTCGGACTGAGCAGACCCGCTGGTGCGCTCGTCGCGAACTCGGCCAGCGCCGAACGACTGGTGTACGCCGGGGTGAAGCCGGCGGCCGCGGTGAACCGGCTGGTGTCCATGCCTCGACCATAGGTCAGCGCATTGATCTGGTCGGCGGAGTAGTCGCTGATCCGGGCCTGTCGGAGCGCGGCCGCCACGACCGGGGCCAGAGGTTGCGGGACGCCGACACTCGGCCGGCCGAGCATGGCCAGCGCCTGGGACAGGGTGACGATGTCCGGGGCGGCGACGTTGTAGGTCCCGGGTACCTCCTGGCGGGTGACCAGCAGCAGGGCGTTGACCGCGTCGTCGGGGTGCAGGAACTGCAGCCGGGCGTCGAAACCCATCACGCGGGGCACCACCGGCAGCGACAGGTAGCGGGTGATGTTGCTGTCCACGCCCGCCCCGATCAGATTGGCCAGCCGGAGGGTGGTGACGGCGACGTCGGGGCGGCGGCGCGCCAACCCGCGGACGTAGGTCTCTACCTCGACGGAGTCCTTGCCGAACCCGGTTCGCGGGGGCACCCGCGGGGTGAGGTCCTCGGTGAACCGGGCCGGGTCCCGCGGTGAGGCGCCGTAGACCGACACCGAGCTCTGCACCACGAGCTTGCGGAACGTCTCCGCCTTCTGGCATGCCGCCAGCAGCTGCATGGTGCCGATGACGTTGATCTCCTTCATCGACGACCGTCCGCCGGCCGACGGCGGCGTCGCCACGATCGCCATGTGCACCACCGTGTCGATCGCCTGGCCGGCGATCACCTTGCCGATGGTGGGGTTACGGATGTCCGCGCGGACGAAGGAGCAGCGACCGAGGTCGAACCGTGGTGGGGTTACATCGGCGCCGACGACGACGTGGTCGTCGTCCGCGGCGAGGGCGCGGGCGAAGCGAGCACCAAGATCACGAGAGACCCCGGTGACCAGAATCCGCCTCGTCGGCACGCGACCTCCCGAATGGGCCTACTTGCCCGCGCGGCGGCGCTGGATGCGCGTGCGCTTCAGCAGCTTGCGGTGCTTCTTCTTCGCCATCCGCTTGCGCCGCTTCTTGATGACCGAACCCATTCAAACCCTCTCGACACCGGCGCCGTTCGCCGGACAACTAGGGCAGCCTACCTGGAGCCGCCACCGCGTGCGAGTCAGCCGGGATGCGCGATCGAGGCTAGTGCGGAGCGGCATCGCGAGAGCGCGGTTCCACTGGTGGCGGCGGACAACGCGGCGCGCCAGGCAGCGGCCAGCAACCGTCCGCGAGGGTCTCCGTCCAGCCGCACCAGCAGCCCCTCGACCGGGTCGGCCCCGCCACCGGGATCGGGCTCGGCCAGCAGCCGGGCGAACTGGTGCCCGGTGACGTAGTCGAAGCCGACCAGCAGGGCGGCCCGTGCGGCACTCGGCTCGGTCGGCCCCACCGCAGCCACCGCCCCTTCCATCCGGTCCAGCACCCGCCGCTCGACCTCCTCGCGCACGACTGCGTAGAGCCCAAGCTTGCTGCCGAAGTGGTGGTAAAGCGAGCCGGTGGTGACGCCCGCCGCCCGGGCCAGCGCACCGACGGCGACGCCCTCGTAGCCGTGCTCCCCGAACGCGGCGAGCGCCTCTGTGGCGAGGCGGCCGCGAGCCGTGGACGGCACCGGCACCCACTCCCGCATCGGTCCATAATGCAGTATCTTCTTGCCATAACCTAGTTACGGAGGTCCGACATGAAGTTCGAGTTCTGGTACGCCCCGGTGACCGACCTCTCCGCTGCCCTCGCGCTGTACCGCGACACGCTCGGCTGGGAGGAGGCTTGGCGGGAGGGGGAGCTGACGGCCAGTCTCACCCTGCCCGGCACCGACGTGCAGTTGATGCTGGACGCGCACAACGCGTACGTGCCCGGGCCGATCTTCATCGTCGACCGGGTGGCGGACTTCGAGCGCGAGCACGGGGACCTGCAGTGGCGCTACCCGCCGGCGGCCATCCCCGGGGGGCAGCTGGGCGGCTTCGAGGACGCGGCGGGCAACGTGGTCTACGTGATGGACCAGGCGGACGCCTGACCGCCTCCGCTTAGTCTGCGGTGCGTGACCGACTATCTCGAGGACTTCTTCCCCGACCGCGGCCGCCGCTGCCGCCCCCGCTCCTGGGTGGACAGCGACGCGCCGCAGCTCAGCCTCAACGGCGAGTGGCGGTTCCGCCTCTCTCCGACGGCCCATGGCCTGGACGACGCCCCGGCCGCCGTCGACGTCGACGACTCGGAATGGGACACCATCACGGTGCCGTCGCACTGGGTGCTGCCGCCGGGCGGGCCGTACGGGCAGCCGATCTATACCAACGTGCAGTACCCGTTCCCCATCGACCCGCCGCACGTCCCGGACGAGAACCCCACCGGCGACCACCGGCGCAGCTTCGACCTCCCGGAGTGGGACGTCGAGCGCGTGCTGCTCCGCCTCGACGGCGCCGAGTCGCTCTACCGGGTCTGGCTGAACGGCACCGAGGTCGGCATCGCGACCGGCAGCCGTCTGGTGCAGGAGTTCGACGTCACCGACCTGGTCCGGCCCGGCCGCAACGTGCTGCTGGTCCGGGTGCACCAGTGGTCCTCCGCCAGCTACCTGGAGGACCAGGACCAGTGGTGGCTACCCGGCATCTTCCGGGATGTCACCCTGCTCGGCCGCCCGCACGGCGGGATCGACGACCTCTGGCTGCGCGCCGGATACGGGGCGGACGGCACCGGCACGGTGACACCGGAGATCATCGCCGATCCGGCCGCCTTCCCGGTCACGGTGGAGATCGCCGAGCTGGGCGTACGGCAGGAGTTCGCCAGTCCGGCCGCCGTCGCGGCGTTCGACGTCGGAGCCGTGGAGCCGTGGAGCGCCGAGGTGCCGCGGCTCTACGCCGCCGAGGTGCGCTCGACCGGGGAGACCGTGCGCCTCCGGCTCGGCTTCCGCACGGTGCGGATCGACGGCGACCAGTTCCTGGTCAACGACCGCAAGGTCGTCTTCCGGGGGATGAACCGGCACGAGACCCACCCGGACCGCGGCCGGATCTTCGACGAGGAGTACGCGCGAACCGACCTGGTGCTCATGAAGCGGCACAACGTCAACGCCATCCGGACCAGCCACTACCCGCCGCACCCCCGAGTGCTGGAGCTGGCCGACGAGCTCGGGTTCTGGGTGATCCTGGAGTGCGACCTGGAGACCCACGGCTTCGGCTATGTCGGCTGGCGGGACAACCCGAGCGACGACCCCCGCTGGGAAGCGGCGTACCTGAACCGGATCGAGCGCACCGTCGAGAGGGACAAGAACCACGCCTGCGTGGTCATCTGGTCACTGGGCAACGAATCGGGCACCGGCCGCAACCTGGCGCAGATGTCCCACTGGGTGCACCGGCGGGATCCGGAGCGACCGGTGCACTACGAGGGCGACTACATGGGCGCCTACACCGACGTCTTCTCCCGGATGTACCCCAACTTCGTGGAGACCGAGGCCATCGGGGCCGACTCCGGCACGATCACCTACCTGACCAACCCGGCCGGCGGGCTGCGGGTGCGCAGCAAGCCCTTTCTGTTGTGCGAGTACGGGCACGCCATGGGCAACGGTCCGGGCGCTCTGGACCTGTACGACGACCTGACCACCCGGTATCCCCGGCTGCACGGCGGGTTCATCTGGGAGTGGCGGGACCACGGGCTGCGGACCCGGACGTCGGAGGGGGTGGAGTACTTCGGCTACGGCGGCGACTTCGGCGAGGTGGTGCACGACGGCAACTTCGTGATGGACGGGATGGTGCTGCCCGACGGGACGCCGATGCCGAGCCTGGCCGAGTTCGCCGCGGTGAGCGCGCCGATCACGTTCGCCCGGGAGGGCGAGGCGGTGGTGGCCACCAACCGGTGGCACAGCCGGTCGACCGCGGGGCTGCGGTTCGTCGGCCGACTGGAGGTCGACGGTGAGGAGACGGTCGAGCTGCCGCTGGTCGACCCCGGCATCGAGCCCGGCGGCTCGGCCACCCTGGCCCAGCCGGCGTCGCTGCGGCAGGTCGCCGCGGACGGCGAGACCTGGCTGACGGTCCGGGCCGAGCTGGCCGCCGACGAGGCCTGGGCGCCGGCCGGGCATGTGGTGGCGCAATGCCAGTTCCGCCTCGGACCCGATGCGCCGACGGGAACGGCGGCGGTCTGGCCAAACGTTCCCGGCGTCCGGCCGGACCTGAGCACGGCTCCCACCGGCAACGGGGGCGACTCCCGAGAACCTGCGCCGCGCATCCCAGAGCACCCCGGAGCGCGCGTCACCATCGGCCCGGCGACGTTCGACGCGCGAACCGGACAGCTGCACTCGCTGCACGGCCTCGCGGTCGACGGACCGCGGTTGGAGCTCTGGCGGGCGCCGACCGACAACGACCGTAGCGACAAGCGCGGGTCGTTCGAGCTGGCCGGTCCCGAGCAGACCGACGGCGAGGGAGCGCCCGGACCGAGCTCGGCGACGCGCTGGCAGGAGCGCGGGCTGGACCGCCTGGTGTCCCGCGTTCTCGAGATCTGCGAGGGTAGCGACCAGCTCGTGGTCAGGACCCGCGTGTCGGCGGCCAACAGCGGACTCTTTGTCGACGTCGACTACCGCTGGTGGCTGGCCGATGACCTCGGTCTGCGGATCGAGGTGACCCCCTCCCCCGGCTGGGACTGCACCTGGCCGCGGGTCGGCGTACGCCTCGACCTCCCCGGGAGCCTGACCGAGGCGAGCTGGTTCGGCACCGGGCCCGCCGAGTCCTACCCGGACACGTGCCGGGCGGCGCGGGTGGGCCGGTTCCGCTCCCCGATCGACGACCTGGTGGTCGACTACTCACGACCGCAGGAGAGCGGTCACCGGGCCGAGCTGCGGGAGCTGGCGGTCGCCGACGGCGACGGCGTACGGCTGCGGGTCCGGACGGAGGCCGACGCCAGCGGGCACCGTCCCGGCTTCACGCTGCGACGGCACACGCCCCAACAGGTCGACTCGGCCGCGCACCCGTACCAGCTCCCGGTCAGTGAGCAGGTCTACCTGTTCCTCGACGACGCGGTGCACGGCATCGGCTCGCGGTCGTGCGGGATCGACGTGCTGCCCGAGCACGCGCTCTGGCCGAGCGCGCGCGCGTTCACCGTCTGGTTCGGCAAGCCGTGATGTGCCGGTTCAGCCGGCGTCGTAGAAGGCCTTGGCCAGGTAGTCGTTCAGGGCCTTCTCCGAGACCCGGAAGCTCCGGCCGAACTGCACGGCCTCGAGCTGGCCGGAGTGGATGAGCCGGTACACGCTCATCTTGGACAGCCGAACGATCGCGGCCACCTCGGCCACCGTCAGGAACCTGCCGCCCGGCACGTTGGCCCCGAGCGGCGTCACTCCCGCGGATGCGGCCTGCGCGGAGGCAGACTCCTCAGTCATCGTGACACCCATTTCCGTACCTCGCTGCGCCGGCTTCCCCTCCGGTGACTCGGGTACTGAAGTGAGAGTAGTGGCAAACGATGCCCCTGGTACAGCGGATGTTCGAAAAGTGTTATAGCTCCGGATCCAGGCCGAGCTCG
>DASQVF010000268.1:0-10157 GCA_035640915.1 Propionibacteriaceae bacterium | reverse complement strand
CAGGCGGAGATCCAGCGCCAGCTGCTGCCGGCCATGCTCGGCTGGTTCGCCGACGCGCCCAACCCGGACTCCGGACTGCTCGCCTTCCGGCAGGTCTCCGACGTCCTCGGCAACACTCCCTGGTACCTGCGGGCACTGCGGGACGAAGGCACCATGGCTGCGCGGCTGGCCCGGATCCTCGCCTCCAGCCGGTACGCGGTGCAGCTGCTCACGCGGGCGCCGCAGACGGTGCAGATGCTGGCCGACGACGCCGAGCTGCGGCCCCGCAATCGGGAGGACCTGCAGGCCGAGATGGCAGTGGCGGGCGCCCGTCAGGACACACCGAAGGCCGGTGTGGAGGCGATCCGCGCCATCCGGCGCCGGGAGCTGTTCCGGGTGGCGGCCGCCGATATCCTCGGCGAGCTGGACGTGCTGGAGGTCGGCGCCGCGCTGAGTGACCTCGCCTCGGCCACCATCGACGCCACGCTGGCGGTCGTCCGGGACAGCATGGAGCAGCCGGTGCCCCGGATCGCCGCGATCGCCATGGGGCGCTGGGGCGGGCGGGAGATGTCCTACGCCTCCGACGCCGACGCCATGTTCGTGATGGACGACAGCACTGGTGACTCCGACCCGACCAAGCTGGCCACGGCGGTGATCACCGAGATGCGCCGACTCCTGGCCCAGCCGGGCGTGGACCCCACGCTGAGCATCGACGCCGACCTGCGACCGGAGGGCAAGGGCGGCGCCCTGGTCCGCTCGCTCAGCGCGTACCGGAACTACTACAGCCGCTGGTCCTCCACCTGGGAGCTGCAGGCCCTGGTCCGCGCGGACGCGCAGGCCGGGCCGGAGGACCTCGGTGCCGCACTGATGGCCGAGATCGACGCCCGCCGTTGGCCGGAGGGCGGTCTGACCGCCGCGCAGCTGAGCGAGATCCGCAAGCTGAAGGCCCGGGTCGAGGCGGAGCGGCTACCTCGTGGCGCCGATCCGGCCAAGCACACCAAGCTGGGTCCCGGCGGCATCGCGGACGTGGAGTGGACCGTCCAGCTGCTGCAGCTCCAGCACGCCCACCGGATCCCCGCGCTGCGCTCCTCGCAGACCATCGTGGCCCTCCGGGCGGCCCGCGAGGCCGGCGTGATCGACCCGATGGACGCCGGTCACCTGGAGGCGGCCTGGATCCTGGCCGGCCGGATCCGCAACCAGATCATGCTGATGCGAGGTCGCGGTTCGGACTCGCTGCCCAGTGACAACCGTGAGCTGGCCGGAGTGGCCGAGCTGCTGGGCTACCGAGCGGGGGAGTCGTCGCACCTGCTGGCCGACTACCGGCGGATCACCCGCCGTGCCCGGCTGGTGGTGGACCGGGTGTTCTGGGGCAGCGGCTAGGAAGCTCGCGGCGAGGACACCGGGTCTTTCGCTCACTCGCTCCGGTCGAGCGCCAGGCCGTACGCCGCCAGCGTCGCGGCGGCCGTGTTGTCCCAGCTGAAGCTGGAGGCGTGCGCCGCGCCGCGCGCCCCCATCCGGTGCCGCTCGGCATCGTCGTCCAGCAGCAGGCCGAGCGCGTCGGCCCAGGCCGGCACGTCCTGCCCGGGAACCAGCAGACCGGTCACCTCGTCGCGTACGGCGTGCCGCAACCCACCCACGTCAGTGGCCACCACTGGTCGACCGCAGGCCTGGGCCTCCAGGGCAACCAGGCCGAAGGACTCGTTGTAGGAGGGCACTCCGACGATGTCGGCCACGCAGTACCAGCGGAACAGGTCGGCCCGCGGCGAGTGCGGACGGAAGATGACCAGGTCGCCGGCCCCGAGCTGGCGGGCCAGTGGAGCCAGGGTCTCCGACCACTCCGAGTCGGGTCCGCTCGGACTGCCGATGATGATCAGGCGTAGCCGGTCGCGGCGGCTGGGATCGCGCTCGGCCAGCTCGGCCACGGCGCGGATCAGGACGTCAGGTGCCTTGAGCGGCTGGATCCGGCCGACGAACAGGATGATCTGCTTCTCCTGGTCGACGCCCAGCTGGTCCCGGGAGCGGGGCTGGTCGCAGGGGTGAAAGGTGTGCAGGTCCACCCCGGGCGGGACGATCCGGATCTGGTCGGGAGTCGCTCCGTAGTGCTGCTGCAGCTCGGCCGCCTCGTCAGGGGTGTTGGCGGTCAGCACGTCTGCGTCGGCGACGATCGCCGCCTCGCCGTGCTCCCGGTCGTTGGGCTCGCTGGTCTGGTGCTGGCTCAGCGTCGAGTTCTTCACCCGGGCCATGGTGTGCATGGTGTGCACGACGGGGATGCCGTGCCGCGCCTTGAGCCGGCGAGCCACCATGCCGGAGAGCCAGTAGTGGCTGTGGATCAGGTCGTAGTGCCCGATGTCGCCGTCCAGGCAGTCCGCGAAGTCGGAAACCAGGTCCGGCAGCTCCTCCTTGGCCACGCGGGCGGACGGCCCCACCGGGAGGTGGATGACCCGGGTGTGCTCGTTGACCTCGACGATCGGTGGTCGATCCTCCCCGGCCTTCCGGGTGAAGACATCGACCTTGAGGCCGCGTTCACCCAGCCGGCGCGCGACCTCGTCGACGTAGACGTTCAGTCCGCCCGCGTCACCGACTCCCGGCGTGGCCAGCGGCGAGGTGTGCATGCTGACCATGGCCACTCGCTGGGGATAGACCACGGACGCACTCATCGGGACCTCCGTCAGCGGGCGACCAGCAGCAGCGCGGCGACGGCCAGCGCCAGTCCGGCCACCTGCACGGAGCGTACGCGCTCGCGGTCGACCAGCATCGCGAGCACCACCGTGGTCACCGGGTAGAGCGAGGCCAGCGGGGCGACGACGCTCAGGTCGCCGGTCCGGCTGGCCAGCAGGTAGAGCGTGTTGGCCGTCATGTCCATCGGGCCGGCCAACACCGCCCAGGACAGCGAGCGGTGCCTCGGCCAGCCGCCGGGCCGAAGGACGAGCAGGAGTACGCCGCCGATGAGCAGACCGCTGAGCTGCGAGGCGGCAACCGGCCACAGGCCGGCCTGGCCCGCCGCGGCGTCGCCCGCCCGGTCGGTGCCGACGAAGAACAACGCGAATCCGACACCGGACAGGACCGACCAGCCCACCAGGCTTGGTGTCACCACCACCCGCTGGCCCGGCGCCGGGCGCGACAGGCTGACCAGCGCGATGGCCACCAGCGCGCACGCGACTCCTCCCAGTCGATCGGCGGGCGGCCGCTCCCCGCTGGCCAGCCCGACGATGACCGGGATGGTGGCCGAGGTGACCGCGGTGATCGGCGCCACGACCGTCATGGCTCCGGCGGACAGCGCCCGGTAGAACAGCAGCAGGCCGAGCAGGCCGAAGCCGCCGGCCACCGCGCCCCAGCCCAGGCTGACCACCGCGGGCGGGATGTAGGTCGCAGCGAGGTAGACCGCCAGCAGCGGCAGGCTTACCAGCTTCGACACCCACACCACGGGCAGCGCCGCCGCCCGCTGCGCCGCCTTGCCTCCGGCGAAGTCCCCGACGCCCCAGACCAGCCCGGACAGCGCGGCCAGCGCCACGGAGAGCACCGAGCCACCCTACGGGCCCGAGATCTTGGAAACGGTCGGCCTAGGCGTACTGGGCAACGGATTTCGACGGATCACGTCACCAGGCCCGATTGTTCCGGTTTTTGTTACGGGCGGGGATTCAGATAGCCCGATGAATGGTATGAATGTGTCGCACTGTTGGGTGCGCGACGTGACTTCGGGTCTGCCACGGATCGGCTGCCGCCATGGGGATGGCAAGCCGGCCCACGACCGAGCGCAGGGCATCCAACCTGATACCAGGGGAGTACATGTTCACGTTGCGCAGCCCACTCATCCTCGCAGCGGCCGCGGCACTGCTGTGCCTGCCGGCGAGCGCCGCGGCCGACACCACGGTCAAGGCCAAGCTGGTCGAGATCAACGACAGCGGCGTCACCGGCACGGCCACGCTGACCGCGCTCGACGACGGCGGCCTGAAGGTGGTCATCCGGGCCGAAGGCCATGTGCCCGGCACGTTCCACGCCCAGCACGTCCACGGCACCGGGCACGGCGGGCACTTCACCTGCCCGAACCTGAAGGACAACGACAAGGACGGCGACGGAGTCCTCACCAACGAGGAGGGGATGGGCGAGTACGGCGTCATCTTCTTCCCGCTGACCACCAAGGGGAGCGCGACGCCGAAGGACGCCCTCGCCGCCGACCGGATGCCGGTCGCGGACGCCCAGGGCCGGGTCAACTACGAACGCACCTTCCCCGCCGACATGGTCCCCGAGGGCCTGGTGGAGCACCTCTCCGAGCTGCACGTCGTGCAGCACGGCATCGACTACAACGACAACGGCAAGTACGACCTGGACGCCCTCGGTCCGTCGACGTTCGCCGAGAACGCCGGTAAGCCCGGCGTACCGGAGGAGGTGACGAACCCGGCGGCATGCGGCGTCGTCCAGGGCGCCGGTGCGGCCGACCCGGCCCGCGGCGGCGTCGAGACCGGTGGTGCTCCCGAGGCCGGTCTGAACGCGCCACTCGCGGCGGCGGGAGCGGCACTGCTGCTGGCGGCAACTGCGGTACTGCTCTGGCGGCGGCCGCTTCGTTCCGCCGCCTCCGCTGACGCCGGGAACGGGCGACCATCGCCGTAGCGCGATGACCGGTCCGTCCCGCTGGCCGCCGAGCCTGCCGGTCAGAGTCGCGATCGCCGCCGGGCTGGCCATCCTCGGTGTCGTGCTGGTCTGGACAGCGCTGGCCAGGCCGGCGACGCCCGGGGCCGCCCCGGCCGGGGCGCCGTCCAGTCCGAGCTCCCCGTCGTCCGCTACCGCTGAACCACCGCCCCCGCCGACACGCTCGTCAGCGCCCGCGGACTCCGACAACCTCCGCGACAAGACCACTGGGCCGGTCCTGCCCGAGTCCGAGCCGGTGAGCGTGTCCATCCCGAGGATCGGTGTCCGGTCGCGGCTGGTCCCGCTGGGTCTGGACGACAAGGGAGAGATGGATGTGCCCGGTCCGTGGGGTGTTGGCTGGTTCACCCGCGGTGCCACACCGGGAGCCCTCGGCCCGGCCGTCATCGCCGGACACGTGACCTGGGACGGCGCTCCGGTGGTCTTTCATCGCCTCGACACGATGCGGCGTGGCGACCGGGTGTCCGTCACCCGGGAGGACGGCCGGACCGCGGTCTTCCGGGTCACCCGGGTGGCGCAGTTCGCCAAGTCGCGGTTCCCGAGCGAGGCCGTCTACGGCCCGATCGACCATGCCGGGCTGCGGCTGATCACCTGCGGTGGCACCTACGACGCCGCCGAGAACGAATACCTTGACAACGTCATCGTCTTCGCCCGGCTCGAGTCGGTGGGCAAGGCGGGCGGCTGACCCCTCAGTCCTCGATCATCACCACGAAGGGCTCGGACGCCAGATCAGCCCCCGGGTCCACCACCCGAACCCAGTGCGGGCCCGACTCGGCGATCTCCACGTGGGCGATGAACCGGCCCATCCAGTCGGTCTTCGGCGAGTACGGGTAGACATTCCACTTGGTGCCAGCCCGGATCTGCAGCTGCAGGAAGGCCTCGGGGGCGCCGTGGTACGTGCCGCGGACCTGCACCGTCTCAGACGGCTCGGCCAACCTGACGCGATTCCCGTACACCTTGATCGGGCCGACCTCGGCGGGAGTGGTTCCGCTCGTCGGCGTCGGCGTGGGCGACGCGAGCGGACCGGTGCCGACGACCTCCGAGGGACCGATGCTCGAGCCCGTACCCGAGCTCGAGGCCGACACGGGGGTGCTCGTCGAGGCGCGGTAGTAGAGGACGGCGACCAGAAGAAGGACCACGACCAGCGCTGCGACGACTCCTCGGCGAAGGGGCGTCAGGCCTGGCTGCACAGGCGCCATCTTCCCCCCAGTCGTACTCCGCCAGTGACCGCGAGCCGCTGCGGAGACCCTTGGGTCGGTCGGTGCGCGGTCGAAGAACCGCACCATGGTACGTCGGGCCGGCGGCTCTTTGGCCCGTTGCGTGGGATCCGTGGGTCATGACAGCGCGCGGGCCGCCATCGAGGTGATGGCGGCCCGCTCTGCGGTCGGCGGACTCCTCCGCGGAGACCAGGCTCCGGTTGGCCCCCCGGGTCAGACCGGTTCCGGATCAGACGTCGTAGTAGAGCTCGAACTCGTGCGGGTGCGGACGCAGTCGGATGGCGTCGATGTCGGCCCGCTTCAGCTCGACCCAGGTCTCGATCAGGTCGGGGGTGAAGGTGTCGCCGGCCAGCAGGAACTCGTGGTCGGCCTCCAGGCTGTCCAGCACCCCGCCGAGGTGGTCCGGGACGGTCTGCACCGAGGCGTGCTCCTCGGGTGGCAGCTCGTACAGGTCCTTGTCGATCGGGGCAGCCGGTTCGGTCTTGTTCTGGATCCCGTCGATGCCGGCGAGCAGCAGGGCGGCGAAGGCCAGGTAGGGGTTGGACGAGGAGTCCGGGCAGCGGAACTCCACGCGCTTGGCTTTCGGGTTCGATCCGGTGATCGGGATCCGCATCGCCGCGGACCGGTTGCGCGAGCTGTAGACCAGGTTGACCGGAGCCTCGAAGCCCGGCACCAGCCGGTGGAAGGAGTTCACCGTCGGGTTGGTGAAGGCCAGCAGGGAGGGGGCGTGCTCGAGGATGCCGCCGATGTACCAGCGGGCGATGTCGGACAGGCCGCCGTAGCCCGCCTCGTCGTAGAACAGCGGGTCGCCGTCCTTCCAGACCGAGGAGTGCACGTGCATCCCGGACCCGTTGTCGCCGAAGATCGGTTTCGGCATGAAGGTGGCGGTCTTGCCCGCGGCCCAGGCGGTGTTCTTGATGATGTACTTGAACTTCTGCAGGTCGTCGCCGGCGCTCAGCATGGTGTTGAACCGGTAGTTGATCTCGGCCTGGCCGGCGGTGCCCACCTCGTGGTGCGCTCGCTCGACGATCAGCCCGGCCCCCTCCAGGTTCTTGGTCATCTCGTCGCGCAGGTCGGAGAAGTGGTCGACCGGGGGGACCGGGAAGTAGCCGCCCTTGTAGCGGACCTTGTAGCCGCGGTTGCCGCCGTCCTCGACCCGGCCGGTGTTCCAGGCGCCGGCGACCGAGTCGATGGCGTAGTAGCCGGTGTTCTGCTTGGTCTCGAAGCGCACGTCGTCGAAGACGTAGAACTCGGCCTCCGGAGCGAAGAACGCGGTGTCGCCGATGCCGGTCGAGGCCAGGTAGCTCTCCGCCTTCCGGGCGATGTTGCGCGGATCGCGGCTGTAGGGCTCCTTGGTCAGGGGGTCGTGTACGAAGAAGTTCACGCACAGCGTCTTGGCGATCCGGAACGGGTCGAGGTACGCGGTGGTGGGGTCCGGCAGCAGCGCCATGTCGGACTCGTGGATCTTCTGGAAGCCCCGGATCGAGGAGCCGTCGAAGGCCAGACCGTCCTCGAAGACCTCCGGACCGAACGACCCGGCGGGAACGGTGAAGTGCTGCATGATGCCGGGCAGGTCACAGAACCGGACGTCGATGATCTCGACACCCTCGTCCTTGACGTAGGCCAACAGCTCGTCGGCGCTGGTGAACATGGATCCTCCGGTGATTGCGTGGGGCCCGAGGCACCCAACTGGGCTGGACGAGGGGACACCGAAGCGGCTCCTCCGCCCCGGAATGTATCGAAGAAGGCGTTTCGGCACGGTTGCGTCCGTGTTTCGCCGGTGTGACGGCTGAGCGGGATCGCCGTCGGCCCCGCCCTCGTGATGGACTGCCGTCGAGGCATTTACAATGTAAACCCGCTTGGACGCCGTCTAGAGTCGATCCGGACCCGTCCGCTTATCGGAGCTGTACCGCTCCGCGCTCACGATGCCCTCGGAGGACTTGATGCCCGACGACCAGGTGATACTGGCCGACCGGTACAAGCTTGGCGACCGGCTCGGTCGCGGCGGGATGGCTGAGGTGCGCCGCGGCTTCGACCTCCGGCTGGAGCGCACCGTGGCGGTCAAGTGCCTCAGGGTCGATCTCGCGGCCGATCCGGCGTTCCAGAAGCGGTTCCAGCGGGAGGCGCACGCCGCCGCCAGCCTCAACCACCCCGGCATCGCGGCCGTCTACGACACCGGCGAACAGGTCGACAGGAGCACCGGGGTACCGGTTCCGTTCCTGGTGATGGAGCTGGTCGACGGCCCGACGCTGCGCGACGTGCTGCGGGAGGAGGGCCCGATGCCCCCGGAGCGGGCCCTGGAGCTGACCCGGGTGGTGCTCGGCGCCCTGGGCCACAGCCATGCCGCCGGGATCGTGCACCGCGACATCAAGCCGTCGAACATCATGCTCACGCCCAAGGGCGACGCCAAGGTGATGGACTTCGGCATCGCCCGGGCCGCGGCCGAGACCACCTCCGACCTGACCGGCACCGCGACCGTCATCGGCACGGCCCACTACCTGTCGCCGGAGCAGGCTCGGGGTCAGCGCGTCGACCAGCGCAGCGACCTGTACTCGACCGGCTGCCTGCTCTACGAGCTGCTGCTCGGCCGACCACCCTTCCTCGGGGACTCGTCGGTGAGCGTGGCGTACCAGCACGTACGCGAGCCCCCGGTTCCGCCCAGCGAGGTGAACCCGTCGATCGGCACCGAGGTCGACGCGGTGGTCGCGAAGGCGCTGGCCAAGGACCCCGCCGACCGGTACCAGTCGGCCGAGGAAATGGCCACCGACATCAGCCGTGTCCTCGCCGGGCTGCCACCACACGCGGCCGTCCCTGCCGAGCAGGACCAGGACACCCACATCGTCGGGGCCGTCTCGGTGCCATCACCGGTGACCGAGGTGGATGAGGAGGCCACGCACGGCCTGCGGGGTCCCGTCCGGCCGGCAGCGGCCGGTGCCGAACCTCCGCCGGCGGACGGCGCGACCGTCGCAGGCCCGCCGCTGACGGCGACCACTGCCCAAGTCGGCCGTGCCGACGAGCCGACCGAGGCCCGCCGGCCACCGGTCGGGCGGACCGTGCTGGTCGCCGTCCTGACCCTGCTGGTGCTGGGCGGGTTGGCCTTCGGCGCGTACCGGCTGCTGGACGGCGGCCCGTCCAACAACGTCACGGTGCCGTCGGTGCTGGGCAACACGCGGCAGGGGGCCGAACAGGCGCTGATCGACGCCGACCTGCAGCCGGCCTTCCGCAACGTCGACGGTCCAGCCGGCTCGAGCGTCGGCAAGGTGATCCGCCAAGACCCTGACCAGGGCGCCGAGGTAGCGCCCGGCAGCACCGTGACCGTGGAGATCAACGTCGGGCCGGCCACCGAGCGGATCCCGGAGGACCTGATCGGTCGGGACGTCGACGATGTCGTGGAGGAGCTCCGCGAGGCAGGATTCAGCAACGTCACGGCCGTTCCGGTGGCGAAGCCCCCCGCCGGGGCCAAGGCCGACGAGGTGGTGAAGATCGACCCGGCGGAGGGTGAGAAGGCCGCTCCGCAGGAGGACATCACGGTCAGCTACGTGCGCGAGCCCGCCCGGGCACCCACCAGCGCTGCAGAGGAAGAGCCAGGCGGCGGTGGTGGTGGTGCCAGCTCCCGGCCCTCGAAGACCGACCGGTCGGCCGAGGCGTCGGCTGAGGATGAGCAGCCGGAGGAGCGGCCCAGCCGGTCCAGGGAGCCGAGCGGGACACGCTCCAGCGACGAGCCGTCCAGCGAGCCGTCGGACACCACACAGCCAGCGCCGTCGCAGCCCGAGTCACCGGCGCCCGAGCCGTCGGCCTCCGAGCCGTCGAACACCGGCCCGCCGGCCGAGGAGTCGCCGGAGCCACCCGCCGCCGGCGGGGAGGTCGAGGAGCCAGTGGTCAGTGCCGACCCGGCCGAGGCCACCGAGCCGGCCGCAGGCTAGGCGCGGCCGGCCCGGTAGCCTCGGGCCATGGTCGCGGTGGCCGAGGAGCCGTACCCGGGTCATCGCCTCGGTCTGCCCGCAGAGGGTCACGGCTCGCTGGCCACCTGGCGGGCCCGCATCGTCGCCCTGGTCATCGACTGGGCCGCCTGCATGGGGGTGGCCGTCCTGCTGTTCGGTCCCGGGGTGATGACCGGGAGCGGCTGGCGAGCCTGGATGATCCTGGTCACGTTCTTCGTACAGTCCACGCTGCTGTCCTGGCTCGTCGGCGGCAGCCTCGGCCAGCTGGTCTGCCGGCTGGCGGTCGTCCGGCTCGATCGGCAGCCGTTGGGCATCGGCCGGGCCGTGCTGCGGGCCGTCCTGGTCAGCCTGGCTCTGCCGGCCCTGGTCATCGGCG
>DASQVF010000267.1:0-4797 GCA_035640915.1 Propionibacteriaceae bacterium | reverse complement strand
GACCCGATCACGGCACCCGGAACCGGGGACACCCCGCCGCCACCGGACGGGATGCTGGAGGTCTCAGGCTCACGCTCGGGTTCGCGACTCGGTACCGCCGGGGCCACGGACTCGCTCTCCCGCGTCGCCTCCCGCGTGGGCTCTCCCGACTCCTGCGCCGCCTGCGCCTCCCGCGCCTCCCGCTCCGCCGCGGCGGCGACGCGGGCCGCTACGGCCCGCCGGATCCGCGCCTCGTTGAGCCGGGCGGCGGCCTCGCGGCTGGCCCGGTCGGCGGCGGTCAGCTTGCTCTGCCGGACGTCGCTGGATGCCGTGCGCGCGGCCCGGGTGATGTCGTCGGCGCCCTTGGCCAGCTCCTCGGCGCGCTGCGCGGCCTGCTCCTTCAAGACGGCTGCTTGCAGCTCGGCGCCGTCGTTGGTCCCGGTGCCGCCCCGCGGCGCGAAGGTGCCGGCGGCCGCATCGTCGGCCTTGTCCGGCCCGGTCTCGGCCGGGTTGGCCTCAGCTGGCCTCGCCACCCCCGGCGCGACGGTGCCGGACGTGCTCCGTCCAGTGGTCGGCAGCGGCTGAGCATCGGTGGTCAGGGCGACGGAGCCGGCGATAGCCAGTCCGAGAGCGGAGACCCCTAGGGCGGCCAGGCCGTGGGAGAGCCACCCTCGGCGCTCCTCAGACTTGGTGTCAACCGCCGGGGCCCGACGGTTGTCCCGCCCGGCCGGCTGCGATGCCACGAAAAGCTCTCCTCGTCCTTCACTCACCCCTGGTCGGGCCGCCCCGGAGCGGTGTGCCGCCTCGGGTCGGTCGCGCTGGTACGCGACCAGGCCCGGCGAGCCCGATCATGCGTCCGGAGGGGGAAGGCTCCAGATGATGCACCAACTACCGTCCGCCCCTTATCCCATCGGTGATGGGCCCCGACGAGGCGAACAGTGGGAAAAACATAACAAACAGGTCACACCAACTCAATCGACCGGCCCAAAGTAGGCCAAGCAACCAAGCAGAGTTCGATGCTAGGCCGTTCCAGGGGGCCCTGGGGTCTCGAACGGGTCAAGTTCAGCCAACGCTGAGGCAATCGTGAAGGCCACCGAGGAGTTGTTGGCCAGCGAGAGGTGGCCGACGCCCTGTACCGCCACGTTGCGCACCGACAGGTCCGGATGCTCCAGTCGCGCGTTCCGGGTGGGTCGGATCATGTGGTCGAGGTCGCTGGCGAACACCAGGAACCGGGTCCGGCACTCCGGTGCCGGCTCGGCCAGCTCCCGCAACACGGTCGAACCGGGCGTCAGCTGCCCGAGCAGGGGCACCCTCTGCAGCGGACGGGCGACCTCGGTTCCGGAGTGCGGCGTGCCAAGCGTCACCAGCGTGTGCACCCGGGCGTCGCCACCCAGTCGCTGCACGTAGTAGCGAGCGATCAGGCCGCCGAGGCTGTGCCCGATGACGTGGATCCGCTCGTAGCCGGAGTTGGCGGCCCGCTTCTCGATGGCCTCGCCCAGCATCCGCGCCGCGGCCGGGATGTCGCGGGTCAGCAGGCCGTAGTCGTAGCTGGAGACGGTCGCGAAGCCCCGCCGCCGAAGCGCCCGCTGCAGCAGGGTGAAGATCGAGTGGTTGTCCCCGATCCCGTGCACCAACAGGATCGGGGTCTCGGCAGCGGCGAGTCCGTGGTGCACCAGGCCGCGCTGCTCGGGGCTCAGGCCGGCGAGGTCGGAACGGCGGCTGGTGCGGGCGGCGGCGTCGGTGACCAGACCGAGTGGGTACATCAGCAGATGGGCCGCCACCCAGGCCGTCTCGACCGCGACCCCGCTGACCACGCGCGGCACATCGCTGCTCAGGACCCGCTGGAGGTCTCCGTGCCCGCGGCGCTGCACCCGCAGAATTCTACTCGGGAGTAGGTTGGCACCCGTGATGGCCGATGCGCCGGCGGAGCAGGAGCAGCCGCTGAGGATCGTGGTCGCCAAGCCCGGGTTGGACGGTCACGACCGCGGCGCCAAGGTGGTGGCCCGGGCCCTGCGGGATGCCGGCATGGAGGTCATCTACACCGGCCTGCACCAGACCCCGGAGCAGATCGTGCAGACGGCGCTCGCCGAGGACGCCGACGCCATCGGCCTGTCGGTGCTGTCCGGGGCCCACATGACCCTGTTCGCCAAGGTGATCGAGTTGCTGAAGGCCGCCGACGCCGCCGACATCGTGGTCTTCGGCGGCGGCATCATCCCCGAGGCCGACCGCGCCCCGCTGGCCGAGCTGGGCGTGGCCCAGGTCTTCACCCCGGGCGCCACCATGGCCGAGATCGTCGGCTGGGTCCGGGCCAACGTCGGCCAGGACATGCGCGCCCGCTAGCGCTCCGGTGGGCCCCTGTCACCCTTGGTCACCCTTCCCGCGCACTCCGCGGCCTTGTCCGTCCGTGCGACCGGATGACGCTCGACTGCCTGCAGCCCATTAGGCTCCTTGCTGGTCTGCTCGCGCGGACGGCACCGATGCCGTACGCGAGGCCGGGAACGTCAGGAGGCGCAGGTGGATCTGTACGAGTATCAGGCTCGCGACATGTTCGAGGCGCACGGCGTACCCGTGCTCCGCGGGATCACCGCGACGACGCCGGAGGAGGCCCGGGCCGCCGCGGCGGAGCTCGGCACCCCGGTGGTCGTGGTCAAGGCCCAGGTCAAGACCGGCGGCCGCGGCAAGGCGGGCGGGGTCAAGATCGCCCGCAGCCAGGAGGAGGCGGCCGAACGCGCCGCCGACATCCTCGGCATGGACATCAAGGGCCACACGGTGCGCACGGTGATGATCGCCGAGGGGGCTGACATCGCCGAGGAGTACTACTTCTCCCTGCTGCTGGACCGGGCCAACCGCCGCTACCTCGCCATGTGCTCCAAGGAGGGCGGCGTGGACATCGAGACGCTCGCGGTGGAGCGGCCGGAGGCCTTGGCCCGGGTGCCGGTCGACCCGGTGGTCGGCCTCGACCAGGCCAAGGCCGACGAGATCGTGGCCGCGGCCGGCTTCTCCGGCGACGACGCAACGGAGATCGCCCGGGTGCTCCAGCTGCTCGGCAAGCTGTACCAGGACGAGGACGCCACGCTGGTGGAGGTGAACCCGCTGGTCAAGACCGGCGACGGGAAGATCATCGCGCTGGACGGCAAGGTGTCGCTGGACGAGAACGCCGCCTTCCGCCAGCCGGCGCACGAGGCTCTGGCGGACAAGTCGGCCGAGGACCCGCTGGAGGCCGCGGCGAAGGCCAAGGACCTGAACTACGTCAAGCTCGACGGGTCGGTGGGGATCATCGGCAACGGCGCGGGCCTGGTGATGAGCACCCTGGACGTGGTCGCGTACGCCGGCGAGGAGTTCGCGGGCAAACCCAAGCCGGCCAACTTCCTCGACATCGGCGGCGGCGCCAGCGCGGAGGTGATGGCCAACGGGCTGGAGATCATCATCTCCGACAGCCAGGTGCGCAGCGTGTTCGTCAACGTGTTCGGCGGCATCACCGCGTGTGATGAGGTGGCCAACGGGATCGTCCAGGCGTTCGAGCTGCTGGCCAGCCGGGACGAGCACGTCGACGTGCCGCTGGTGGTCCGGCTGGACGGCAACAACGCCGAGCTGGGCCGCAAGATCCTCACCGATGCGAACCTGCAGGGTCTGGAGCAGGTCGACACGATGGACGGAGCGGCCCGCCGGGCCGCCGAGCTGGCTGCGGCCGGATAGGAGCGGACATGTCGATCTTCCTCCATGCGGACTCGCGGGTGCTGGTCCAGGGCATGACCGGCTCGGAGGGCCGCAAGCACACCTCCCGGATGCTGGCTTCCGGCACGCAGATCGTCGGCGGGGTGACGCCGGGCAAGGGCGGCCAGACGGTCGAGTTCGACCAGGGCGGCGTACCGGTGTTCAACTCGGTCGGCGAGGCGGTCTCGGCCACCGGGGCGAACGTCACGGTGATCTTCGTGCCGGCCCGGTTCACCAAGGCCGCCGTGGTGGAAGCGGTGGAGGCCGAGGTGCCGCTGTGCGTCGTGATCACCGAAGGGGTGCCGGTCAAGGACACCGCGGAGTTCTTCACCCTGACCTCGGGCTCGGCCACCCGGCTGATCGGACCCAACTGCCCGGGGCTCATCTCGCCCGGTCAGTCCAACGCCGGCATCATCCCGGCCGACATCACCAAGGCGGGACGGATCGGGCTGGTGTCCAAGTCCGGCACGCTGACCTACCAGATGATGTACGAGCTGCGCGACATCGGCTTCTCCACTGCCGTGGGCATCGGCGGCGACCCGGTGATCGGGACCACCCACATCGACTGCCTGGCCGCCTTCGCCGAGGACCCGGAGACCGACGCCATCGTGATGATCGGCGAGATCGGCGGCGACGCGGAGGAGCGGGCCGCGGAGTACATCTCCGCCCACGTGGACAAGCCGGTGGTCGGCTACGTCGCCGGCTTCACCGCGCCGGAGGGCAAGACGATGGGCCACGCCGGAGCCATCGTGTCCGGCTCCTCGGGCACCGCCGCCGCCAAGAAGGAGGCCCTGGAAGCCGCCGGGGTCAAGGTGGGCAAGACCCCCAGCGAGACCGCCGAGCTGATGCGCCAGGTGATGACCTCCCTGGCCGCCACCGGCTAGGAACCAGCGGCCCCCAACCGCTGGCCGGGTTGCGGCTGCGGCTGCCGCTGCGGCTGGCGGCTGTCTCCCTCCCAGGAAGTCACGTGCACGTGAGTTCCTGAGGCGATACGTGCGTTGCAACCTGGGTATCGCCGCAGCAAGTCGCGTAGAGCGGAGTGCTCACCCGGTGATGATCGTCCGGCTCCGCCCGTAGAGCCGACGAGACTGCTCGAGTGCGCGC
>DASQVF010000266.1:0-20389 GCA_035640915.1 Propionibacteriaceae bacterium | reverse complement strand
CGTCTCCGTGGGCCTCCGGCCCCATGCCGAGCATCCCGTTCTCGGTGTGCAGGGTCACCTCTTGGTCCGGGTTGAGGTGGTCGGCGACCCTGGTCGGCTGTCCGATGCCGAGGTTGACGTACGCGCCGGTCGGGATGTCCCGGGCGACCAGCCGGGCCATCTCGTCTCGGTCCAGCGGTCCGCGGTCGATGTGCTCGAGGGTCATGCCGACACCTCCGGGGGAGCCGCCTCGGCGACCACGACCCGGTCGACGAAGATGCCCGGCGTGATGACCGCCTCGGGGTCGATGCCTCCGACCGGGACCACCTCCGACACCTCGGCGATGGTCAGGTCGGCCGCGGTGGCCATAATCGGCCCGAAGTTGCGGCCGGTCTTGCGGTACACCAGGTTGCCCAGTCCGTCGGCCCGATAGGCGCGGATCAGCGCGACGTCGGCCCTGATCGGGTACTCCAACACGTAGTCACGGCCGTCGATGGTTCGCATCTCCTTGCCTTCGGCCAGCAGCGTTCCGACCCCGGTAGGCGTGTAGAAGCCGCCGATGCCCGCCCCGCCGGCCCGGATCCGCTCCGCCAGGTTGCCCTGGGGCACGACTTCGAGCTCGATCTTGCCGCTCCGGTACAGCTCGTCGAAGACGAACGAGTCGCTCTGCCGCGGGAAGGAGCAGATGATCTTGCGCACCGCCCCGGTGGCCAACAATGCGGCCAGACCGGTGGTCCCGTTGCCGGCGTTGTTGTTCACCACGGTCAGGTCCCGGACGCCGGCCCCCCTCAGCGCGTCGATCAGCGCGAACGGCAGCCCGGCCCGGCCGAACCCGCCGATGAGCACGGTCGACCCGTCGGCGATGCCCCGCACGGCCGTATCCGGATCGGGCGCCATCTCGATCATTTCTGTCAGCCCTGCCCGATGTTCTCGATGACCATGGCCAACCCCTGCCCGACGCCGATACAGATGGCCGCCACTCCCCAACGCTCCCGGCGCTCCCGCAGGACAGCGGCGAGCGTGCCGAGAATCCGGGTTCCCGACGCGCCGAGTGGGTGGCCGATGGCGATCGCCCCGCCGCGGGTGTTGACGATGTCGGGATCGACTTTCCAGGCTTCGAGGCAGATCAGCGACTGGACGGCGAACGCTTCGTTGAGCTCCACCGCCCCGACGTCGTCCCAGCCGATACCGGCCGCCGCCAGCGCTCGGTTGGCCGCCTCGACCGGCGCGTATCCGAAGTCCTGCGGCGCCAGCGCATGGGTTCCGCGACCGGCGATCCGGGCCACCGGCTCGGCCCCGATCCTGGTGGCGGCTGACGCAGACCCGAGCAGCACGGCCGAGGCGCCATCGGTCAGCGGCGACGCGTTACCGGCGGTGATCGTGCCGTCGGGCCGAAACGACGGCTTCAGCCCGGCCAGCGTCTCCGGTGTCGACCCGGGCCGGATGCTTTCGTCCCGGGTCAGCTTCGCGTCGGGCACCGGCACGGCGAACTGGTCGTAGAACCCCTCGCTCCAGGCCTGGTCGGCCAGTTGGTGGGACCGGGCGGCGAAGATGTCCTGACGCTCTCGGGACACGCGGAACTTCTCCTGCAGCTGCTCGTTCGCCTCACCGAGGGAGACGGTCCACTCCTTCGGCATCCTCGAGTTGACCAGCCGCCAGCCCAGGGTGGTCGAGACCAGCGTCTCGTGGCCCGCCGGATAGGCCTTGCCTGGCTTGGGCAGCACCCACGGCGAGCGGGTCATCGACTCCACCCCGCCCGCGAGCAGTACCTCGGCGTCGCCGGTCTCGATCATGCGGGAGGCGATCATGGCGGCGTCCAGGCTGGAGCCGCAAAGCCGGTTGACGGTGGTCGCCGGCACGCTCACCGGCAGCCCCGCCAGCAGGGCGGCCATCCGCCCCACGTTGCGGTTGTCCTCACCGGCGCCGTTGGCGTTGCCGAGGATCACCTCGTCGATCTGCTCAGGGTCCAGTTCGGGCACCTTGGCCAGCAGACCCAGAAGCGTGACGGCGGCCAGATCGTCCGGGCGGACGTCAGCGAGCCCGCCACCGTAGCGGCCGAACGGCGTCCGCACACTCGTATATACGAAGGCTGGGGACGAGGCGGCCATCAGTTTCCCCTGTCGTTGCCGTGTGCCGGGCCGGCGTCGAGGTCGCCCAGCACCTGCTGGGCGATCCGGAAAGCGGTGTTGGCCTCCGGTACGCCGCAGTAGATCGCGGTCTGCAGCAGGACCTCGGCGATCTCCACGTTGGTCAGCCCGTTGGTCCGCGCGGCCCGCAGATGCATCGCCAGCTCCTCGTGATGCCCGCGGGCGATCAGCGCAGTCAGCGTGATGATCGACCGGCTGCGTCGGTCGAGCCCAGGTCGAGTCCAGATGCTGCCCCAGGCGTACGTGGTGATGAAATCCTGGAAGTCCTGCGTCAGCTCGGTCAACGTGGCCAGCGATCGGTCGACGTGACCATCGCCAAGGACCTCGCGGCGGACCTTCAGGCCCTCGGCTCGCACCTGCGCGGTCGTTCGAGCGGCTGATCTGACACGGCTCTGCACCAGGATCAGGTCCGCGACCCGGTCGGGCGCCTCGGCCGGAGCGAGATGGGCGACTCCGTCGAGCACGACCAGCCGCCCCGACTGCACGCCGGCGGCGATGTGCCGGAGGGTGGTCGGCGTGATCACGGGGTCGCTCTTCCCCGCCACCGCGAGGACGGGAACGTCGATCTCGGCCAGCCGGTCGCGGACATCGTGGCAAGCCAGGGCGTCGCAGGCGGCGGCGTAGCTTTCCGGGTCACTGCGTGCCAGGTCGTCGAGCAGAGCGGCCGCGACCTCCGGGCTGCGCTCGCGATAGCCGGGACCGAACCAGCGCTCGGGGGCCGAGCCCACCAGCGGCACCATGCCCTGGGCGCGGACCGCGGCGGCGCGCTCGTACCAGCCCTCAGGTTCGCCGATCTTCGCGCCCGTGCAGCACAGGGTCGCCGTGTTGACGCGGTCCGGCATCTCGAGCAGGAGATATAGCCCGACCGCCCCACCGAGCGAGTCGCCGGCGTAGTGGAAGGTGGGTGCACCGCCGAACCAGCCGTCGACCGCAGCGGTCACCGCCGCCGCCAGATCACTCAGGGAGAATCCCCTCGCTGGCGCGCTGGCCCCGTGACCGGGTAGGTCCCAGCCGAGCACGGTGAACGATGAGCCCAGCCGCTCCGCGACGGTTTGCCATAGGTTACCCACCGACGTCCCGAGCGACGGTCCGACGACGAGCAGCTCCTGTTCGGACCGGTCCGTCCGGCGCCCCACGTTAGTTGATACCCCAGCCAGCTGGGTGATGCTCAAGTCGAGGGTGCTCATCGTTCGGCCTGCTCCAGAAAGAGATTCGCACGGCGCACGGCTGCATCGATCAGGCGGTCGGTGGCGCCGAGATAGCCGTCCGGATCGGTGGGCTCACCGGCCTGCCCACGTAACTTACGCATCGACCGCTGCTCGGCCAGCAGATCGTCGACCGCATTTCGGGCTGTCCACCCGATGCGATCCGCGTGGACCACCAGGTTGTCGATCAGCTCGGTGGCCTGGCGGGCGGCTACCACCGTCTGCCGGGCCAGCGTGCGCAGGGCTCCCCATTCGGCATGCCAGCCGCCGTCGGCTCGTTGGTCGACCTGCGCGGCGGCGGCCACGTGAAGCGACGCCCCGAGACCCGGCGCAGTCAGGGCGGCTCGCCGGATCTGCACCGACAGCACGGGATTCTGTTTGTGCGGCATCGTCGATGAACTACCGCGGCTGGGGTCGCCACCCTCGGAGAGCTCGCCGAGCTCCGGCCGCACCCGGACGAGGACATCATTGGCCACCCGACCCCAGGCGTCGGTAACGGCGACCAGCGCATCGCCGGTCCTTGTAACGATCCGCCGGTTGGTGTGCCAAGGCGTCGCCGGACGCAGCGCCAGCGCTCCCGCGAGGTCAGCCGCCAACGCCTCGGCCCGACCGGCCGGGTCGGGATCACTGTCGCCCACAAGCTCGGCGATGGCGGCCAGTGTGCCGGCTGCCCCGCCGACCTGGACGGAAAGGTGATCACGTGCTCGTTGCAGATCTTCGGCGGCGTCGAGGATGCCTTGCAGCCATGTGGCTGCCATCAGCCCGAAGGTGATCGGGACTGCGTGCTGAGTCAGGGTCCGCCCGGAGGCGAGCGTGCCACGATGCTGCTGGGCCAGTTCGCGTAGGGCCCAGGACTGCCTGGCGACCTCCGACCAGGTCGCGTCGAGGACCTCGCGCAGAAGCAGGACCAGGGCCGTGTCCATCACGTCCTGGCTGGTCAGGCCACGGTGCAGCCATTGGGCGACCTCGGGGTCGTAGTGATCGAGTCGCGAGCGCAGGGTCGACAACAAGGGGATGACCGGGTTGCCGCTCTCCTCGGCCGCCCGATCGAGCTCGGCAAGCTCAGCGTCGGAGAGTTCGCCCAGGTCGGCGGGGAGCGGAAGCTTCGCGGCGGGAGCCACGCCGGCCGCGGCGAGGACGCCGTGCCACGCGAGCTCGACCCGGACCAGGGCCGCGACGAGCGCGCGGTCGGTCATCAGCTCACCGGCGCGATAGCCGCCCGGCCAGAACAGATCGGTCACGCCGGATGGCTGGGAAAGGTGAGGAAGACGGTCTCGTCTGGTCCCTGCAGGCGGAGGTCGAAATGCAGTTCCCCGCCCAGCTCCACCGCGATCAGCGTTCGCCGGCGGTCATCCGGCACCGTGCTCAGCAGCGGGTCCTCGGCCAGCGCCGCATCGGCCGTCGGCAGGTAGACCCGGGTGAACAGCCGATTGGTCAGGCCGCGGGCGAAGATCACCATCGAGAAGAACGGCAGCTTCCCCGGCTCCGTTGGTCCGGGCCGGATCGTGGTGAACGAGTAGCGGCCAGTGTTGTCAGTCCCTGCCCTCCCCCACCCGGTGAACGTGTAGCCGTCGCGGCGGAGCGACCCGGGCTCGGCGACGATCCGTCCCGCGCCGTCAGCCTGCCAAATCTCGATCAGCGCGTCTGGGATCGGCTGTCCGTCCCCGTCGCGGACCAGGCCAGTGAGGCGGATGGCGTCGGGGTGGCTGCGCGGCACCAGGTCCTCGCCACCGTCGTACGGAAGGGCGAAGCCGTAGAACGGGCCGACGGTCTGACCTGGTGTGGCCACTAGCTGCTGGTTGCTCATTCGGCCTCCTCCGTTTCCATCCAGCTCCGATCTCTGCCGGTCAGCACGATGTCCCAGCGATAGCCGGTGTGCTCCTCGTGCGCGGTCAGGTCGTGGTCGTAGGTGGCCACCAACCGGTCACGAGCCCGTTGGTCACGGACTGTCTGCAGGATCGGGTCGAGGTCGAAGATCGGGTCGCCCGGGAAGTACATCTGGGTGACCATCCGGGACAGGAAGTCGGTGCCGAACAGCGAGAAGTGGATGTGGGCCGGGCGCCAGGCATTGTGGTGGTTGCGCCACGGGTAGGGTCCGGGCTTGATCGTCTTGAACCGGTAGCTGCCGTCCGGGCCGGTCAGGCATCGGCCGACGCCGGTGAAGTTGGGATCGATCGGCGCATGGTGCTGGTCACGCTGATGGATGTACCTCCCGGCGGCGTTCGCCTGCCAGATCTCGACCAGCTGACCGACCACGGGCCGGCCGGCTCCGTCGAGGACTCGACCGGCAATGACCATGCGTTCACCGATCGGGTCACCGGTCGCCTGGATGGTCAGATCGGCCTCGAGCACGTCGACGTCGCGGTGACCGAACGCCGGCGACGCCAACTCGATGCTCTCGGGATCGGCGTGATGGAGGTCCTTGGTCGGGTGCCGCAGGATGCTGCTCCGGTACGGCAGGTAGTCCCGCCGAGGCTGGGTCTCGATCGTGCCGCTCTGCTCGTACTGCCGGCGCAGCTCGAGGATCTCCGCCGTCATCGCGGCTTGACCGGACGGGGCCGCAGCCGACGTCACGAACGCTTCCTCGGACCCGGTCGCGTCGACCATCAAACCTCCTTGTTCTCGGTCCCTACCTCGCACCAGGCCGGCATGCCCGTGAATCATCCACTGCGCTTCGCTTGTGACCCTAGAGCGAAGCGTCTCAGCCGTGCGAGACTGACTTTCCACTGAGTGAAAGGTGGCATGGCCGGCAACGTCTCCCGTCCGGGCACCACGGTCTCCGCCCGGGTGCTCTCGGTACTCGCTGCCTTCGACACCGACCATCCGGCCCTGCGATTGAGCGAGATTGCGCGGCGCGCCGACCTGCCGTTGCCCACCACGTATCGCCTCGTCGCCGAACTGGCTGGCTGGGGCGCGCTCACCCGGCGCGATGACGGCTGCTATGTGATCGGGCGGCGGCTGTGGGATCTCGGCCTGCTTGCTCCAGTTCCGACCAGCCTGCGGGAGGCCGCATCACCGTTCCTGCACGACATCCACGCAGCGACGAGGGCCACCGTTCACCTGGCCGTCCGGGATGGACTGAGCGCGCTGTACCTCGACCGGCTGTCGGGAAGCACCTCGGTCCCGGTCGTGAGTCGCGTCGGGTCGCGGCTGCCGCTGCACGCCACCGGGGTGGGCAAGGTGCTGCTCGCGTACGCGCCGCCAGACGTTCAGGCAGCAGCGATGACGCGACTGGAGCGGATCACGCCGTACACGATCACCCAGCCCGGGCGACTCCAGGCTCAGCTGGTGCGGGCCCGACAGGATGGGTACGCCCAAACGCTGGAGGAGATGAGCCTGGGTGCCTGCTCGGTGGCCGTCCCCGTCCTCGCGCGCAGCGGTGAGGTGATTGCCGCCCTGGGCATCGTGGTGCCGTCATTGCGACGCGACCGCAACCGGCTGGTCGCCGCGTTGCAAGTCGCCGCTGCCGGCATCCAACGCAGCCAGTCAGCCGGACCGGACTTTCACTGAGTGAAAAAGTCTGCTCGCTGAGTAGGGCGTTGATGGGGTGCCATGGACGGCATGTCCCCATCACCGGAGCTGGAGTCCATCCAGGTTGGCATCGTGGGCGGTGGTCCGGCCGGTCTCATGCTGTCCCACCTGCTCGCCCTGCGCGGCATCGATTCCATCGTGGTCGACAACCGCACTCAGACCGAGATCGAGCAGACCGTCCGCGCCGGGATTCTCGAGCACGACAGCGTCCGGCTGTTGGTCGACACCGGCGTGTCCGATCGGGTACTTCGTGAGGGGGACGAGCATGCCGGCATCGAGATCGGGGTGGGCGGCGGCACCTTTCGGATCGACTTCCAGGATCTGGTCGGCACCTCGGTATGGCTATACCCGCAGACCGACGTGTTCATCGACCTGGCGGCGGCCCGGGCGCGCGACGGCGGCGACATCCGGTTCGGGGTCTCGGACGCCATGATCAGCGACATCACCGCCGACCGACCGAGTCTGCGGTTCACCGATGCCGACGGGGTTCGCCATGAGGTGCGCTGCGACTACTTGGTCGGCGCGGACGGTTCGCGAAGCGTGTGCCGCCGGCAGATCCCGGAGTCGGCCCGGCGGTCCTACTTCCGCGAGTATCCGTTCGCGTGGTTCGGCATCATCTGCGACGCTCCGAAGAGTGCCCCCGAGCTGATCTACAACCATTCGGAGCGCGGGTTCGCGTTGATCAGTCAACGCACCGAGACGATGCAACGGATGTACCTCCAGTGCAAAGCGGACGAGGACGTCGACGCTTGGTCGGACGACCGGATCTGGACCGAGCTGCAGGCCCGGGTCGGAGTCAACGGGTGCACCCTTCAGGAGGGCCCGATCACCGAGAAGGTGGTGCTCCGGTTCCGCAGCTTCGTCTGCGAGCCGATGCACCACGGTCGGCTGCTACTGGCCGGCGACGCGGCGCACACCGTGCCGCCGACTGGCGCCAAGGGGCTCAACCTCGCCCTGGCCGACGTCCGAGTGCTGGCCGAGGCACTGGAGCGGGCGGTGGCCACGAAGTCCTCCGAGCCGCTCGCCGCCTACACCGACCGGGCGCTGGCCCGGGTCTGGAAGGCCCAGCACTTCTCCTACTGGATGACCACGATGCTGCACCGACTCCCGGATGTCAGCGACTTCGACGTACGCCGCCAGGCCGCCGAGCTGGCCTCGGTCGTGGAGTCGCGGGCGGCGGCCACCTACCTGGCGGAGGGCTACACCGGCTGGCCCGCCTAAGCCGAACTCTCTATTCCGCCTCAGCGCTACGCGCAGAACAGGAGCACCAACGTGTACATGATCTTCGTGACTCTGCCCGTGCAGGACCTTTCCAGGTCGCGAGCGTTCTACGACGGCCTCGGGTTCACCTTCGAGAAGTATTGGTCCGACGAGCGGACGGCTACCCTCAGCGTCGACGAGAACATCGTCGTCAAGTTGTTGACGCGCGACAACTTCGCCCAACTGCTGGACGGCGAAGCGGGTGATCCCGCTTCCGGACCGACCGTGATCACCTGCCTCGGCGCCCAAAGCCGGGAGCTGGTCGACGACCTGGTCGCCAAGGCAGAGGCGGCCGGGGGCAGGGCCTGGTTCCCGGCCAACGAGGAGCCGACGACACACACGGGTAGCTTCGCCGATCCCGACGGCCACGTCTGGCAGCTGACGTGGCTGGAGCCGGTGCACGTGATCGACTGACGAACTACACCCCGGCCCCAGGTAGGACAGCCGACCAGCCGCCGTCGACCACCAGGTTGGCCCCCGTGACGTAGGACGCCTCGTCGCTGGCCAGGAACAACGCGCACCGGACGGCCTCCTCCGCCCGGCCGATCCGGCCGAGCGGGATGGCTGCGGCGATGCCGCGCATCGGATGGTCTTCGGCCAGCAGGTCGCCCTGGGTGGCCGGCGTGGAGATCATGCCGGGGCTGATGCAGTTCACCCGGATCCCGTGCGGCGCGCCCTCGGCCGCCAGCTGCCGGGTCATGGCGATCACCCCGCCCTTGGCCACCGAATGGGCGACCCGCTGGTTGGTCATCGACCCGGTCAGACCGGCCGTGGACCCGACCAGCACCACCGCCGCGTTCCGGGACCGCTTGAGGTGCGGCCAGGCGTGCTTGACCGGGAAGAAGACGACGTCGAGCTCGTGCCGCAGCACGAAGTCCCACTCGGCCGCGGACACCTCCTCTACCGGGTGGAACCGGGTCGCGCCGGCGTTGGCGTAGAGGATGTCGATCCGGCCGTGCTCGGCCGCGGCGGCGTCGACCCAGCGGCGTACGGCCTCCTCGTCGGTCAGGTCGACCTGCGCCACCCCGGGCGCCGACTTCACGTCGCACCCCACAACCACCGCACCCTCGGCCGCGAACAACTGGGCCGCCACCGCGCCCTGACCGCCGGCGGTGCCGGTGATCAGTGCGACCCGGCGGGTCAGCCGCTGCGTCACGACGCGGCGTCGAGCTCGCGGAAGGTGTCCTCGATCCAGTCCGCGGTGAACGCGCCGACATGCGGCAGGTGGTCCAGCCCGCAGTGTTCCGTGGCCCCCTCCTCGGGCGTGAACAGCCGTAGGTCCTTCTTCGACGCGTTCACCGCCTGCTCGAACGACTGGTGCGCGTACGCGACGTTGATCTGCCGGTCGTTGGTGCCGTGGGTGATCAGGAGCGGGCAGGTGATCTTCTCCACCACACCGTTCAGGTTGATCCGCTCGGCCTTGCGGATGAAGGTGTCGACGTCGGTCTCCCCCCACACCCACAGCACATGCTCCCAGTAGTGCGGGACCGGGTTCTCCCCCTCGCGCTCGAGCCGCTTCTTCTGCACCTCGCCCCAGTTGTGGTTGGCGCCCCAGGCCACCGCCAGCGCGAGCCGGTGCTCGAACGCCGCCGCGCGCGGCACGTAGTACCCGCCGAGCGACCAGCCGACCAGGCCGATCCGGTCGGTGCGTACGTCGGTGCGGGTCTGCAGGTAGTCGACGCAGGCCCGGGCCCAGTCCTCGCTCTCCACCCGCGACGTGAGCCCCTGCAGCCGCAGCGCCTCGCCCGACCCGGGGCAGTCGACCTGCAGCACCGAGATGCCCCGGGTGGCCATCTCGCTCGGCCAGCCGGAGGTGTACATGTGCTCCTTGGTCGAGTCCAGCCCGTTCCACATGATCATCACTGGCACCGGTTCGCCGTCGGTCGAGGCGTTGGTGAAGTACGCCGGCAGCGTGGTGCCCTCGAAGGGGATCTGCACCCGGGTGGTGGCCGGGTCGATCAGCGCGAAGGAGTTCTCCATCAGCTCCAGGCAGTGCTGGTAGGTGGGCACCCGGTCGGGGGATGAGTTGCTGAGCATCCGCTCCGCCTGACAGAGGTACGCCGCGGCGCGGAGGTACTTCTGGCCAGCCGTGCGGAGGTGACCCGCCTTCTCCGCCTCGGCCGCCTGCTCCTCGACCTGGTCGGCCACCTGGCGCCAGGAGGCCATGAACTCCTGCGTTCCGACGTCGGATCCCTGCTGCGCAAGGTCCCGGATCGGCCGGCACGCTCGGTCGACCTCGTCGATCGCGCCGCCGCTGTTGAGGGTGGCGACCACGCCGAGGTTCCAGATGTAGTTGCCCGGGAAGTACTCGAACATGACTGCCTACTTTCTCCGAAAGGGGGTGAGCGATGGGACGGGCGTTCCTTCGACGACGACGTTGCTCAGGGTGCCGAGCCGCTCGACGGTGATCGAGACGACGTCCCCGGGTTCCAGCGGGGGCGGTTCCTGGCGACCGGATCGGCCCCAGAGCTCGGCGAGGCAGCCGCCGCCGCCCGTGGTGCCGGAGGCGAGCACGTCGCCCGGGACGACCAGGGAGTCGCGGGAGGCGTACGCAACCATGGTGGCGAACGTCCAGCCCATGTGGCGAAGCGTGTCCCGGCCGACCTCGCGCCCGTTCACCGACACCGTGCCCTCCAAGGTGAGGAAACCGTCGTCGTCGTGGGCATCGGCGAGCTCGTCCGCGGTCACCAGCCAGGGACCGATCGAGGTGCAGAAGTCCTTCCCCTTGGCCGGGCCGAGGCCGGTCTTCATCTCGCGGCCCTGGATGTCGCGGGCCGACCAGTCGTTGAGGATGGTGTAGCCGACGATCGCCGCCCGCGCCTGTTCCTCGGTCAGCGAGGTGCCCGACGTGCCGACCACCGCGGCCACCTCGAGCTCGAAGTCCAGCGCCCGGCAACCCCAGGGCCGGCGGACCGGGGCGTCCGGGCCGACGATCGCGTGCGGGTTGGTGAAGTAAAACGTGGGGGCGTCGTACCACGCCTCGGGCACCCCCTCCGCGCCGTCGACGCTGCGGCGGACGCCGACCACGTGGGACTCGAAGGTGACGAAGTCGCGGACGCTGGCCGGGGTCAGCGGGGCCATCAGGCGGGCGGCCGCCATCGGGACCGGGCGCTCCCGGCCGGCCGCCGCGCCGACGGCAAGCGTGCGGTCGAGTCCCGAGCGGACCAGGTCGTCGACCGTCTGTCCGTCGGGCAGCGGGAAGAGCTGGTCGCCGTCGACCACGGCCCCGAACACACCTTCCTCGGACTTCGCGGTCGCAAGCTTCATGACGGCCCGGCCGGGCGAATGGCGTCCGCGATGCCCTTGTGCGAGACATGGGCGGTCAGTCCGCCGTCGACGGCGATCTCGGCCCCGTTCAGGTAGGCCGACTCGTCGGACACCAGGAACACGATCAGCGGAGCGACGTCCTCGACCGACCCGGTCCGCCCGAGCGGGATCTCCGACAGCGCGGCCCCCCGGAACGCCGGCGAGGCCGACTCCATCAGCGGAGTCTCGATCAGACCGGGCATGACCGCGTTCACCCGGATGCCGCGCGCCCCCAGCTCCAGCGAGGCCGTCCGGGACAGCCCGCGCAGCGCCCACTTGCTCGCCGTGTACGCCGCGGCGATGTGGCCGGACAGCGCGGCGACCGAGCACACATTGACGATCGACGAGCCGGCCGGCATCAGCGGGACCAGCGCCTGGATCGCCAGCAGGGGTCCGGTGACGTTGACGTCGAAGGTCCGCCGCCACGTGTCGAGGTCGACGTACGGCAGCCGGTCGCGGCTTGCGATGCCGGCGTTGTTGACCAGCGCGTCCACCCGCCCGTACTCGCCCTGCAGCCAGTCGGCCAGCTCGGCCCAGCCGGCCGGGTCGGTCACGTCCAGCCGCCGCTCCACGACGGTCCCGCCGGCCGAGGGCTCGGTCTCCGCACGCTCGAAGTCGAGCACGTCGGTTGCCACCACGACCGCGCCCTCACCGGCCAGGGCGCGCGCCTCGGCCGCGCCCTGGCCCCTCGCGGCCCCCGTGATCACGACGACCCTGCCCGCGCACCGCCCGGGCGACACGTGATCGGCCACCGGCTCAGACCGGAGGCGCGACGAAGACGCCGCGGTCGACGTCGTTGAAGCTCTCCCGGGCAACGAACTCACTCATCGGGTTGGAGGTGCCCCACTGGTCCTGGACGTTGGGGTCGGCGATGTCGTACAGCGTTGGGTGCCACTGGTCGGTCTCGAGCCGCTCGAGCTCGGTGGTGTACTCCATCGTGTTGCCACTGGGGTCGAGGAAGTAGGAGAACGTGTTGTTGCCGGCCAGATGACGACCCGGACCCCAGACCTTCTTGATGCCGGCCCGCATCACCCGCCCGGTGCCCCGCATGTACTCGTCGATGCCGCGCATCTCGAACGACACGTGATGCACCGACGTGTGCGGGCCGCGCGCGATGGCCAGGCTGTGGTGCCAGTCGTTGCAGCGCATGAAGTGCATCATCTCGCCCATGTGCCGGCTCCACAGACTGTCACTCAGCTTGAACCCCAGGTACGTCTCGTAGAAGTCCTTGGTCTTGTTGGGGTCGTCTGCGTTCATCACCGCATGCGAGATGCGAACCGGAATGGCCTCGCCTTCCTCGATCGGGCGGTGCTGCCGGGTCTCCACGTCGGTGGAGATCTCGATCGTCCGGCCGTCGATGTCGAAGAAGCGGAAGCCGTACCCACCGCCCGCGGTCTGCAGCTTGTCCGGCTCGCCGACCAGCCGAATCCCCTCACCGCCGAGCTTGGCAGCCAGGGCGTCCACCGCGGCCTCGTCGGTGGCCCCGAACGAGATCAGGTCCAGCCGCTTCTCCGTGTCCTTGCGCAGCCGGATGACGTACTGCTCCGGCGAGCCTTCGGCCGCGAGGTAGGACAGGTCGCCGTCGGTGGCCATCTCGGTCAGACCCCAGGTGTCCTTGTAAAAGGTGCGCTGGGTCTCGTAGTCGGGCACGGCGAGGTCGACATGGCGCAGGTGGGTGATGCCGAACGGGTTCAGGTGGGACATGGTTCTCCTTCGTGGGGGTCGTGGGGGAAGGTCAGCCGAGGGTTGAGCCGCCTCCGTCGATGATGAGGTTGGCGCCGCTCACCCAGGCGGACTCGTCCGAGGCCAGGTAGATCGCGGCATGCACGATGTCGGCCGGCCGGCCGTGCCGGCCGAGCGGGATGCGGTCGAGCACCACCCGGCGCATGCGTTGGGGCGGGTCGGCGAGCATCGGTGCGGTGTTCGGCGTCTCGACCAGTCCGGGGCTGATCACGTTGGCCCGGATGCCGTACGGCCCGCCCTCGACGACCAGCTGCAGCGTGAGCGCGATTACCCCGCCCTTGGCCGCGCTGTGCGCGTTTTGGGGCATGAACTCCACCCCGCGCAGCGCCGCGATCGATCCGACGTTGATGATCGAGCCGCCGCCGTACGCCTTCAGGTGCGGCCAGGCAGCCCGCACCGTGTAGTAGACGAGGTTCAGCTCGTTGCGCATGGTGAAGTCCCAGTCCGCGACGCTTAGCTCGTCCAGGGCGCCGAAGCGCTGGGTGGAGGCGTTGTTGTAGAGCACGTCGACGCCGTCGTAGGTGCCGACCGCGGCATCCACCCAGGCGTGGGCCTGGTCCGGGTCACCGAGGTCCACCCCACCCATCACCGTGATCTCGCCGCCGCGTTCCCAGACGCGCTGCTCGGTCCGGGTCGCCGCCGCCTCGTCCAGGTCGCAGCCGACCACCCGGGCCCCCTCGGCGGCGAACATCTCGGCGGCCGTCGCACCGATGCCGCCGCCGACGCCGGTGATCAGTGCGATCTTGCCCGCCAGCCGGCCCGTCACGAGCGGAGCCTCTCGGGAGTGAGGGCCGCCGTCCGGTCCAGCAGCTCGATGAGGTTGCCCTCCGGGTCGGCCACGTACGCCATCCGTACGCCGGGTTCGGGCGAGGGGCGCGGCGACATCCGGTCAGCGGCGCCGGCGGCCAGCAGGGCGGCGTGGCTGGCGACGACGTCGGCGACGTCCAGGGCGAAGTGACTGTAGCCCCGGGTCAGGGCCGCGTCGACGGGGCTGCCGGCCTGCAGGCCGGGCGAGCTGCCGTCCCGGTGGAGCAGCTCGACCCGGTACCCCTCCGGGCTGATCAGCATCGCGCCGGTGAACGCGAACTCGGGCAGCGCGAACTCGAACTCCACCTTCAGGTCCAGCGCCTCGGCGTACCACGCGACCATGGCCGCAAGGTCGGCGACGTTGAGGCCGACGTGGTCGAAGCGGGGCTGCGCGCTCATCGGAATCGCTACTCCGTCACCGCCGCAGTCGGCACCGACCCGTTACCCACGTAGATGGTCCGGACGTTGGTGAACTCACGGGTGCCCTCGGCCGACAGCTCGCGGCCGTATCCACTGCGGCCGACGCCGCCGAACGGCAGCCGCGGGTCCGAGGCCACCACGGCGTTGACGAACAGCGCGCCGGAACGGATGCGGCGGCCGACTGTGAGGCCCCGGTCCGATCCGCTCCACACCGCCGCACCCAGGCCGTACTCGGTGTCGTTGGCCAGCGCGACGGCGTGCTCGTCGTCGCGGGCTCGAACGACCGCCGCAATTGGCCCGAACGTCTCCTCAGCGAAGACCGGCATGCCGGGGCGTACCCGGTCGAGGACGGTCGGCTGGTAGTAGTACCCGGGCCCGTCGACCGCCCGTCCGCCGATGACCAGCTCCGCGCCCTGGTCGATGCTCTGCTCAAACTGGCGGTGGATGGCCTCGCGCAGGTCGGCCCGGGCCATCGGCCCCACCTGAGTGTCGCCTGCGGTCGGGTCGCCGACCCGGAGCGCGGCCACCTTGGCCGTCAGCAGCTGGATGAAACGGTCGGCGATCGGTTCGGCCACGATCAGCCGCTTGGCGGCGAGGCAGCTCTGGCCGGCATTGCCGAACCGCGACCGCACGGCGGCCTCGCTCGCCGCCTCGAGATCGGCGTCGTCCAGCACGACCAGGGGGTCCGAGCCGCCCAGCTCGAGCACCGTCTTCTTGAGGGCCCGCCCGGCCGCCGCCCCGACCGCGGCACCCGCACGCTCGCTGCCGGTCAGGGTCACCGCCGCAACCCTCGGGTCGGCGATCAGTCGGGCGCTGGTCTCCGCGACGTCCGCTTCGGCGACCACGAGGCTGCCGAACAGGCCGTCGGGTGCGCCGGCGTCCCGAAACAGCTGCTCGATGGCGACGGCGCAGCCCGTCACGTTCGGCGAGTGCTTGAGCACCGCTGCGTTCCCCGCGGCGAGCGCCGCAGCGGCGAAACGCAGCACCTGCCAGAACGGGAAGTTCCAGGGCATCACCGCGAAGACGACGCCGAGCGGCTCGTAGCTGAGCCAGGAGCGCTGCGCGCTGCTGGCCACCGGGTGGTCGGCCAACCAGTCCCCCGCGAGGTCGGCGACGACTTGGCAGTTCAACGCGCACTTGTCGATTTCGGCCAAGGCCTCTGTGATCGGCTTGCCCATCTCGGCGGTGATCAGTGCGGCGTACTGCTCGCGCCGTTCGGTGAGCAGCCGACCGACCGCGCGCAGCAGTGTGAGCCGTTCTCCCAACGGAGTGGCCGACCAGGTCAGGAAGGCACGGTGCGCCGCGTCCAGGTCGTCCGAGATCTCAGTCCAGGTCTGGGCGGGGTAGGTCGCGAGCCGCGTCCCAGTGGCGGGGTTGACGGTCTCCACCACGGCCGAAACCAGCGCCTCAGTCATTCACACCTCCTGCGGCACCCGGCGGCGGGCGGGAATGATGGCCGGCACCGTCTCGGTGCTGGCCACGATCGTGTTCCGGATGCGGCCCAGACGCTCGATCGACATCTCGACGACGTCACCGACCTGGAGCGGTAGCGGAAGCAGTTGACCGGTCCGGCCCCAGGTCTCAGCCAGTGCGCCGCTGGCGCAGGTGCCGGAGGCCAGGACCTCACCGGCCTTCACCCAGGACGCGCGGGAGGCGTAGGAGACCATCTGCTCGAACGACCAGCCCATGTGCGTCGACCGGTCCGCGCCCACTTGTACACCGTTGACGCTGACCTCCATCTGGAGATCCAGGAAGCCGTCGGAGTCGCGGCAGTCGTCCAGCTCGTCCGCGGTCACCACCCAGGGTCCGATCGTGGTCGCGAAGTCCTTGCCCTTGGAGGGGCCCAGACCCAGCTTCATCTCCCGGCCCTGGACGTCGCGGGCCGACCAGTCGTTCATCACGCAATAGCCGCCGATGGCCGCCTTGGCCTGCTCAGGCGTCACGTTGCGAACGTCGCGGCAGGTGACCGCGGCAAGCTCCAGCTCGAAGTCGAGCCGGTTGGTGTCGGGTGGCATGGTGACGTCGTCGTACGGGCCGTGCACGGCGTGTGGCGCCATGAAGAGGAACGACGGTGCCGCGTACCACTCCTCGGGGACGTGGCTGGCCCCCTGCATGCCCTTGCTGACCCCCTCCACGTGAGTCTCGAAGGTCAAGAAGTCCCGCATGGCTACCGGGTAGACCGGCGGCAGGAGCTGCACCTCGGACGGCCGAATGCCGTCCTGCCCGGTGGCTGCGTCCGCGGCGGCCTCGCGCTCCAGCGGGTCGGCGGCCAGCAGCGCGACCAGATCGGCGCCCTCAGCGAAGGGGTGCACCTGCCAATCGGATCCGTGGCCGAGCACCAGACCGACGCGGCGGCGGTCGGCCGGCTCCGCGACCAGCCGGAAGGCAGCCAGGCGCATCGGTCAGCCGATCGTGGTGTAGAAGGCTCGTTCGCGCTTGGCCAGGACGGGAATGGCCTGCTCCCAGCCGAACTCCTTGAAGTGCGGCGAGGCGCCGTGCGCGGCGTACGCCTCCTCGTCGTCGTAGATTTCGAAGAGCCTGAAGATGCTGGGCTCGGCCGGGTCCTGATAGGCCTGGTAGAACTGGTTGCCCGGCTCCTGCCGCGACAGTGGCGTCAGCTTCTCGATGGCGTCGAGGACGATCGCCTCCTGACCCGGCTGGGCCGTCCAGGTGGCGCTAACGACGTAACCCATTGGCGTACTCCCTCGTGCGTGTCGGCGTGGTGGTTCCCCTCCGTTGCCCGACGCTAAGCCCAGCCGGGTGGTACGCGGAAAGAGCAGACGCCGATGCCTGTCATCCATGCGGCGGAGGTATGGCCACGGGTGATGCCACCCATCCGCAGAGCGGACTTCCCCGCGGGAGGTTTCTCATGCTCTGCTGTGCCCGGCTGCATTCAAGCAGCTGTTCGACGACGAGCACGCTGAGGAGCTGACGTGAGATTGTTCGACACCCTAACCCGGGGGCGCCGCCATAGCGTCGTGGCGGTCGCCTCCCTGAGCTGTGTGGCCCTGCTGGCGGCCTGCGGCGGGACCACCCAGCCCGCGGGCGGGGCCAGTCCCGGCGCCGGCGGCGGCGAGGCCAGCAAGACGATCGCCTTCTCCCCCCTCGCCCTGAAGATCCCGGCCATGAAGGGGCTTTCCGAGGGCGTCAAGAGCTATGGCAGCAGCAAGGGCTACAACGTGATCGTCCAGGATCCCGACCTCGACCCGCAGAAGCAGGTGACCGACCTGCGGAGCGTCATCGAGTCCGGCCGGGTCGGCGGCGCCTGGGTGATCTCGGTCCAGCCGGCGGCCCTCACCGACCTGGTCAAGACGGCGCAGGAGAAGAAGGTGGCCCTGAAGCTCAACGGCGTCCCGGAGGACTACGGGCTGAGCGGCATGCAGGTGGGGGTCAGCTTCAGCAAGATCGACTACGTCAACCAGGGCAAAGCCATGGGCGACGAGCTCGGCGCGTGCGTCAACGAGAAGCTCGGCGGCAACGCCAAGGTGATCTGGATGAAGGACGTGGCCGGCACGGCCGGAAAGGCCGAGAAGGAGAAGGCGCAGACCGACGCCCTGTCCGCCGCCGCCCCGGGCGCCACGGTCGTCACCGAGCTCGAGACGTCGACCCGGGCCAAGGCGCAGACCGACGTCAGTGCCGCCCTGCAGGGCAACCCGGACGCGAACGCCGTGCTGGCCACCAATGACGAGGCGGCCCTCGGTGCGCTCGGCGCGTTCGCAGCGGCCGGCAAGGAGCTGCCCTGCCTGGTGGAGGCCGGCGGCAACGAGGAGGTGCTCAAGGCCGTCCAGGCCGGCAAGATCTACGCCTCGGTCGCGCTCCAGTTCCAGGAGGACATGGTGCAGTCCTTCGACGCGCTGATCGCCATGATCGAGGACCCGACCAAGGAAGGTCAGCAGCTGACGGTGCCGCAGAAAGTCATCAAGGCGGGGAGCTGACGGCGATGTCCTCCCCCGTCAAGCCCGCGACCACCGCCACTCCGGCGGCGGAGGTTGCGGTCCCCACCGGAAGCGAGATGCCGCGTAGCGTCTCCGCGCTGGTCTTCGTGCGGGACCAAGGCATCTTCGTCCTCTGGGGCGTCATCATCGTGGTGTTCTCGTTCTGGTGCGCGCCGTACTTCGCCACGCTTGACAACGCGCTGTTGGTCGCGAACGCGGCCGCGATCACCGCCATCTTCGCGGCCGGCGTGGGGTTCGGCGTGATGACCGGCGTCCTCGATCTCTCCCTCCCGGGCACGGCCGCCTTCGCCTCCTGCCTCACCGGCTGGCTGATGACCAACGGCCAGCCCACCTGGCTGGCCCTGCTGGCGGGCTTTCTCGCGGGCGCCCTGGTCGGCCTGGTCAACGGGTTGATCGCTCTCCGCGGCTTCAACCCGATCATCGTCACCATCGGAACGCTGTCGGTGCTGTCTGGACTGGCCGCGGTGATCGCCGGCGGCTACACCTTCCCGGGATTGACCGAGTTGGAGTTCATGGGGACCCGCCGGTACTTCGGGGTTCCCGCCCCGGTGTACATCGTCGCCCTGTTGTTCATCGTGGGGACCGTCTTTCTGACGCGCACCCGGGACGGCATTCGGCTGATGGCGGTCGGCGGAAACGCCGAGGCGGTCCGCCGCTCGGGGATCCATAGCGACCGCTACCGGGTGCTGGGGTTCGTGATCTCCGGACTCTGTGCGGCCCTCGGTGGTCTGGTAACGACGGCGATCACCACCGAGGCCACCCCGGCGGCCAGTCCCGCCATCATCTTCAACGCCCTGACCGCGGTCGCCCTGGCCGGTGTCGCGCTCACCGGCGGCCGGGGCAGCCTGCCTCGGGTCCTCGTGGGGGCGCTGATCCTGGCCACCATCGCCAACGGTCTCACCATCCGCGGCGTTGAGCCCTACTGGGCCCTCGTGGTCACCGGCGTATTGCTGCTGGCCTCGCTGGTGCTCGAGCGGGTCATCCAGTCCAGCGTCTCGGACCGCCTGATGTCCACCGCGAACCTGTCCGTGCACAAGAAGCAGGTGTGAGATGAGCGACCAGACTCCGGCCCTCGAGCTGACCGGGATCGAGATGCACTACGGCTACGTCCTCGCCCTGTCCGGGATTGACTTCCACGTCAACCCCGGTGAGGTCGTGGGCCTGCTCGGCGACAACGGCGCCGGCAAGTCCACCCTGCTCAAGGTGATGTCGGGCGCCCACCGGCCGAGTGCCGGCACCATTCAGGTGCGCGGCAAGGAGGTGGAGTTCCACTCACCCAGCGACTCCACCGCGGCCGGCATCCAGATGGTCTACCAGGACCTCGCCCTTGTCGACCCGCAGGACATCTCGATCAACCTCAACATCGGCCGGGAGACCCTGCGTAGAGGACCGCTCGGCTGGCTCGGCTTCGTCGACCGGAAAGCCATGCGCAAGCGCTCGGAGGCCGAGCTCGACCGGCTCGGAGTGCGTACGGCGCCGATGACCCGGCCCGTTGAGATGCTCTCCGGCGGTCAGCGCCAGACGGTGGCGATCGCCCGCAGCGCGATCCGCGTGTCGGGCGAGACCAACGGCGTACTGCTCCTCGACGAGCCCACGGCTGCCCTCGGCTACGAGCAGACCAAGCAGGTCGAGGCGCTGATTCGCCGGATGGCCGGCCAGGGCATCGCCATCGTGCTGGTCACCCACAACCTGCCGCTGTGCTACGAGGTCGCCGACCGGGTCGTCATCCTCAACCGGGGCAGCAAGGTGGCCGACACCGTGCTCGCCGGAACCGATCCCGACCACATCGTGGGCTGGATAACTGGCGCCCGCCCATCCCAGTTCGCCGCCTGACCAAGGAGGTCGCAGATGTCATCATCGGTTGCCGGGAGGGTTCTCGTCGTCGGCGGAGGCATCACCGGGAGCGTCCTGGCGCTGGCCCTGGCCCAGCGCGGCGTGAATGTAATCCTGTTGGAGATCCGCAAGAACTGGTCCGGCGTCGGCCATGGCATCACCCTGCAGGGCAACGCGCTCAAGGCGTTCCACGCCGTCGGCG